>JAWCMJ010000002.1:0-19847 GCA_039091285.1 Candidatus Aenigmatarchaeota archaeon | reverse complement strand
AACAAAGCAAAAAAATTTTTACAAGATAATATAGAGACAGCAAAAGATTATGAAGAATTTAAGGAAAAATTGGAAGAGAATGGAGGATTTATCAGGGCATGTTGGTGTGGAGGAGAAAGTTGTGAAGAAAAAATAAAGGAAGAGACTGGAGCAACAATTAGAATTATACCATTTAAAAAAGAAAAGATATTTTCAAGTTGTGTTTATTGTAAGAAGGAGGCAAAAGAAGTGGTTTACTTTGCAAAATCTTATTAGACGAAAGATATTTAAATTAAATCATATAATTATTTTTATCGTTCTTGGTGAATTAATTTGAAACCAAAAATAAGAAAAACAGGAACAACAACAGTAGGATTAATTTGTAAGGAAGGAGTAGTTTTAGCTGCAGAGAAAAAGTCTACTATGGGGTATTTGGTTGCAAGTAAGGAAAGTGTAAAGATTCTTCCTGTTGAAGATAACATTGCTATAACTATAGCTGGAGCCAGTGGTGATGCTCAAGCTTTAATAAGGTATATGAAGGCTGAGTGTAAACTTTTTCAAATTCAAAACAATAGAAAAATTTCTGTTCAGGCCGCCTCTACACTTCTGTCAAACATTTTATACTCAGGAAGGTGGACTTTTCTTCCTTACATGGTTCAATTAATAATAGCTGGTTATGATGATTCTGGTCCTTCAATTTATACTCTTGACGCTATAGGCTCTGTAGAAGAAGAAAAAAAGTTTTTTTCAACAGGCTCTGGCTCACCAATAGCCTTAGGTGTTTTGGAAGATAAGTATAAGGATGGTATTTCTTTAAACGAAGGAATAAAGCTTGCAGTTCAAGCAATTAAAGCTGCCGTAGAGCGTGATATAGCCTCTGGTGGAAAAAGTATTGATGTTGCTGTTATAACAAAAGATGGGTTTAGGTTGCTTGAAAAAGAAGAAATAGAAAAGATTTTGAAGTAAATTCTGAAAGTGAACGAAATGGAAATTCTGGAAAAAGTTAAGAATATTCTACCAAAGGAAGCAATAAGTAGAATAGAGCTTGAAGGCTCAGAAATAATAGTTTACACAAAAGATAAGAATTTTTTTGTAGAGCATGAAGAAATAGTTAGAAAAGCTGTAGAAGAATTAAAAAAAAGAATTGAAATAAGACCTGAAAATAACTTGTGTTTAGACCAAGAATATACAAAACAAAGGATAATGGAAATTGTGCCAAAAGAGGCAAACATAAAAACAATATACTTCGAACCTGAGAGAAGTATTGTAATAATTGTAGCAGAAAAACCCGGTTTAGTTATAGGTAAAGGGGGAGAAACCTTCAAACAAATTAAAAAAGATACTTTTTGGATTCCAAGAATTGAAAGAGTCCCACCGATAAAATCTGACATAATAGAAGGAATAAGAAAAGTTATTCACACAGAAGTAAAATTTAGAAAAGAATTTTTGAATAAGATGGGCGAACAAATTTTCTCTGAGAGAAAAACTAACAGGGATTGGATAAGGATTATTGGTTTAGGATCTTGTAGAGAAGTCGGAAGGAGTTGCTTTTTAATCGAAACACCAAAGTCAAAAGTTTTAGTGGATTGCGGAGTAAACGTAGGAGGAACTAATTCAAACGTCTTTCCTTATTTCCAAACAAAAGAATTTGATTATAATGAATTAGATGCTATAATAGTTTCCCATGCTCATCTAGACCATTTGGGTTGTGTACCAATGCTTTATGAGCATGGTTATGATGGTCCTTTATACTTAACTACCCCTACGATAGACTTGGCAACCCTCCTTTGGCTTGATTACATTGACGTTATGCAAAAAAATGCTATCAACCCTTTATTCACAGCTAGAGGAGTAAAGGAAGCTGTAAAGCATAGTGTTTCATTAGAATACGGAGAAGTTTCAGACGTTGCTCCAGATATAAGGCTTACCTTTCAGAATGCTGGACATGTTTTAGGTTCGGCTTTGATTCATTTGCATATAGGTGAAGGTTTACACAACATCGTTTATGCATGCGACATTAAGTTTGGAAAAACTCCTTTGCTTGAACCGGCATTTACAAAATTTCAAAGAGTAGAAACTCTTATAATAGAAAGCACTTATGGTGGGACAAACGACGTAATGCCTCCTCGTGAAGAGGCAGAAAAGCAGCTTATCGAAATTATAAATAGAACCATGGAAAGAAATGGAATATCATTAATTCCAAGCTTTGCAGTTGAAAGGGCCCAAGATGTTATGGCAATACTAGCCGAAAACAACTTTCAATACCCTGTTTTTATAGATGGGATGATCTGGGATGCAACTGGAATCTACACAGCCTATCCTGAATATATGTCTAGGTTGATTCAAAAGAAGATTTTTAGTGGAAATGACCCTTTTGTTAGTGAAATATTCAAAAGAGTAGCCTCACCCCAAGAAAGGGAGAAAGTTTTAGGGCAAAGACCTTGTGTTATAATCTCAACTTCTGGTATGCTTGTTGGAGGACCTGCAATAAACTACCTTCAGAACCTAGCAGAAGATTCAAGAAACACTTTAATATTTGTTGGTTACCAAGGAGAAGGAACATTAGGAAGAAGAATTCAGAAAGGATGGAAAGAAATTCCAATTAAATTAGATAACGGAAAAACTACAACCATTAATTTACAAATGGAAGTTCAAACTATAGATGGGTTAAGTGGGCATAGTGATAGAAATCAGCTCTTAAGTTTTATCCATCGTTTAGGTGCAAGGCCTGACAAGGTTATAATTGTACATGGAGAAAATCAAAAAAGTCTAGAACTAGCAAGGAGTGTTCACAAAATCTTCAGGGTAGAAACAGTTACCCCTAGAAACTTGGAAGGGATAAGAGTAAAATAAAAATAAACTCTAATTAGCTAATTTTTGCAAAAATTTTACTGTGTTTTAGTTTGCTTTGGATAAAGAACTGGCCTAGCTATTACTGGTCTTCTTAATTTTTCGCTTATCTCGCTCAAAACATTCAATACAGATTCATTGCTATCTATGATCTTTTGATTTTGTTCTATAAGTCTTTCTATTCTTTTAGTAAGAGGGTCAAAAGATGGTGACGTTTCTTCTTGAATAGAAACCTTTATATAATTCAAAAGTTCCTTCAAATTAACTACAAGTTCGTCAATCCTTGCAGGTAACTTAGATATTTCTATCCTCAAAGCATCGTTGGCTTTTGCAAGCTCATCGACAAGCTGTTGATTAATTCGAACAATCTCTATAACTTCCTTAAAAATTCCTCTACTATCAAAAGAACCCATGGAAGCTTCTAATTTTTCGATTCTTTTTTCTAACTTTCTTAGAGGAGATATAGGAATAATCTCAACTTCTTCTATAGTCTCATCTGTAACCATTATTTCCCCTAACTTAATATTTCTTTTAGAAACTAATAAAAGTTTGCTTAAGTTTCTTCTTCTCCTGTTGGTGGTGTTGGAGGTGTTTTTTCGAGTTTGCTTGCTGCAATAACATCATCTATTCTAAGAATCATCTCTGCAGCCTCTGCTGCTGATTTTATTGCTTGAAGCTTTACTTTTAATGGTTCTAAAACTTCCATTTCTTCTGCATCTCTAACCTTTCCGTTAAATATATCTAAACCATAGTAACTTTTTCCTTGCTCGTGAGCTGCCCTTAACTCAACAAGCATGTCTATAGGGTCTAAACCAGCGTTTTCTGAAAGACTTCTTGGTATAACTTCCATAGCATCAGCAAAAGCAAGTATTGCCAACTGCTCTCTTCCAGAAAACTTTTCTGCAAACTTCCTCAACCTTCTTGCAACTTCTGCTTCTGGTGCACCAGCTCCTGGAAGTATTTTTCCAAGCTCTAGAGCAGATGCTACAGCTCCTATAGCATCCTCAACACTCCTATCAACCTCGTCAACAACATGTTCTGTGCTTCCTCTTACTAATATTGTCACTGCTTTTGGGTCTTTGCATTCACGAATAAAAGTCATAGCTTCTCCTGCAATTTTCTTTTCCTCGACTATCTTTGCAAAGCCCAAATCTTCTGGAGTAAGATCATCAAGGTTTGAAACTATTCTTCCTCCTGTAGCTTTTGCTAAAGCTTCCATGTCTGAACGCTTAACTCTCCTGCAAGCAAGTATTCCTTCTTTTGCAAGGTAGTGTTGAGCCAAATCGTCTATCCCTTTTTGGCAAAGAACAACGTTTGCACCAGTTGCAACAATTTTCTTTACCATATCCTTAAGCATTTTCTGCTCTTGCTCTATAAAAGCCTGCATTTGTTCAGGAGAAGTAATCCTAATTTCAGCATCCGTCTCTGTTTCTTTTATTTCTAAAGCGACATCAAGCAAAGCTATCTTAGCATTCTTTACTGTTTTTGGCATTCCTGGATGAACTACTTCTTTATCTATAACAATACCCTTTATTAGCTCTGTGTCTTCAGAAGAACCACCATGCTTCTTTTCTCTTTTTATGTTGTCTCTGTTAACTATAATTCTTCCATTTTCTTTTTCTGCAACTATTCTTATGGCTTCTACAACAATATCTGCAAGCTTTGGTGATGCCTTTTCCATAGACTTTCCTGACATTGCTGTTAAAGAAATTTTCTTAAGAATTTCTTTATTCTCTAAAGAAACTGGCTTTGAGATTTCCTCCAGAATTCTTAATGCTTCATCTTTAGCTATTCTAAAACCTTTTGTTATTACAGTAGGATGGATTTCCTGCTCCAAAAGCTCCTCAGCTTTTTTAAGAAGTTCGCCAGCAATAACTACAGAAGTTGTTGTACCATCACCAACCTCTTCATTCTGGGTTTTTGCGACCTCTACCATCATTTTTGCTGAAGGATGTTCTATTTCCATCTCTTCAAGAATTGTTACACCATCATTTGTAATTACTATATCACCAACGGAGTCTACTAGCATTTTATCCATTCCTTTTGGTCCTAAAGTTGTTCTGACAGCATCTGCTACTGCTTTAGCAGCAGCTATGTTGTTTCTTTGAGCGTCCCTTCCGACTGTTCTTAAAGTTCCTTCCGGAAGAATTAAAACTGGTTGTCCTCCCAATTGACCAATCATAGCCTTTCCGTTCGGCATAACATCCCTCCTAATCAAAAAAATCTAAATGTGTATGTGGGTATACAAATATTTAAGCTTTACTCTGCTTTTTCTTTTATCAACTCTTCTAGTTCTTTCACGTTTTTTATTTGATGGATTTCTGACTCTAGGATTATTGGTACCTCTTCTACACTCTCTCTATCACACTTTTTTGCTACAAAAGCACATTTTGATGAGAAAATAAAAGATATGTTTTTTATGTTTGCTGCCTCTCTTTCAATTTTCTTACTGTTTTTTGAAAGTCCTACTACCATTGAAAATTTCTCTTTTCCTATTATTTCGAAAGGCGTTGAATAGGTTGGGGTGTTATTAAAACCCATTCTTAAAAATTCTTTTGATATTTTCCTCTGAAATTCGTCTTTTGGTTTAAGGTAGGTTGGTCCAGAAGATTTAAGGTTGAAAGAAGTCTTTAAATCAACCTTAAGAAGAGACTCCAATTTTTTTACTGTCTTAGAAGATGGGTTTACTCTTTTATTCTCTATTTCGTACAAAGCTTTCTTTGTTATTCCAACTAACTTTGAAAGTTCTTCAAGAGTAAAACCCAACTCTTTTCTTCTAATCTTTAACATTTCAGCGTTTATTGGAATAGTATGCTTACCTTTTGCTGCTTCTACTTCTGGAACTTCTTCTTCTAGAAACCTTTCAAAAAAATAGGGAGTAACAACTGGTATTTGAAATCTTGAATAAACCATTTCTTTTCTTAAAAATTCCCTGTTTGTTTTTAAAGAAACGACTAGAGGATAGGCAGAAACAAAGTAAGAAACTGCTTTAAGGCTTAAAGCCTGCTCTTTAGTTAAAGCATCAATGTTGATCAAAGCTTTTATCAACATCAAAAAATCTCTTTTTGCGGCTATGTCAAAAGCCCCTTCGCTAATCAAAATTTGAAATTCATGAGAAAGTAAAGAGTTGACTATTCTTTTAACCAAAAAAGATTTATTAAACATTTACATCCAAATAATTATTGAGAAATAAAAAGTTTATAAATGTGTTTTCTAATGAATTGGAAAGAATTTTTAAAACCATTGGTCAAAACTTATAACGTTCATATTTCTAGCTCACATTCTATCTTTTGTTCGAAATTTATTTTTCTCACACAATATGAAAATTAAACTGCATTCTCAACCTTTAATATAATCATCTAACCATTTCTTAATTTACTTTTACAATTCTTACCTTTTAGCAAATTGCGGTTTGCCACTCATATACATGTTTAATAATCTTCTCTTTTTAATCGTAGGAATTTTAGATACAATTTATCTCTACATTTTGGCTTCTGTAACAGTATTCTCTTATAGAGAAATTAAGAAATAAATAATATTAATTATCAAAAACTAACTCCGATAAACTAAAAAATAATAATGATAAACATTATATAAGTAATTCCAGCGCTGGGCCCGTATGATTAACTCCGGGAAGCTCAGCCTGGTTAGAGCAATCGCCTTATATGGCTCGCTTTCGTGAGAAAGCGATAGGTCGAGGGTTCGAATCCCTCCGGGCCCATTTTTTAATTCAAATTTTTATAGAGATAAATTAGCAAAACCCAAAAATACTTGCGCTACTAAAAAGTAAATTGCTAAAGTTATTATATCACTAGTCAAAGTTGCTAAAGGTCCTGTTGCTATAGCCGGATCTTTTCCAATTCTTCTGAAAAAAAGTGGAAGGAGGCTTGAGATTAAAACCCCAGCAAACATCCCAACAAATAAAGCTATCCCAACTATACAGCTTAACAAAAAATTTCTCCATCCAGCTAAAGCAATAAAAGCAAGAAATAAAGAACAAAGAGAAGAGAGAACAAAAGTAACTTTAAGCTCCCTTATCATATAGGACTTTACTGAAAATTTTGGGTCTAGTGCCATAGTTCTTACAATCAAGGTTTCTGATTGGGTACCTATAGAATCTGTGATATAAACCATGACTGGAATAAAAGAGGCTAAAGCTATAAAAACACTCAAAATGCTTTCAAAAAAAGTTACTATTGAAGCTGCTATTACACCACCAAAAATTCCAATTAAAAGCCATGGCAACCTTGATTTTACCATAGTCTTTGCTGGAGATTTTATAGTTGTGTATTCTTTCCCTATCTTATGAAACAACCCACCAAACTTGAAAATATCTTCCCTTACTTCTTTATTGAAGATTTGAAGGATTGTATCGTAAGGAACAATTCCAAGCAGATGACCTTTCTCATCAACGACAGGAACTGTTTTTATACCTTTTGAAAGAGCGATATAAACAATTCTTTCTTGATGTGTTTTTGGACGGACAAAAACTAAATCTTTTTTCATAATTTCTTGAACTTTTAATTTTCCTTTTGTCCTTAAAAGTTCTTTAATCGAAAAAACCCCACAAAGAACGTTTTCCTTATCAACAACATAAACGTAATCAACTACCTCAAACTTTTTTGCTTCTTTTATTAACTTTTTTTTAACATAATCAGTATCAACATCAAAACTTACTATTGGTATTTCCTTTACCATTAACGATTCTGCTGTCTTTGGAGAAAGTTTTTTCTCTACCATTTAGACTTCAAAAATATATTCTCTTACTTTCCTAAATAATTTTTTTAAAATTAATAAAAATTGAAAAATAAAAAAAAAGAGTATGGAAATAAAGGAAGTTTTTGGAAATGCTGTAAACGCTTCTCATGAAAGCTTGGAAAATGCCCTTGAAGCTTTGGGCTTAAGTAGAGAAAGACTAGAAGATAATTTAAAAAAGAAAAATTTTTTACTTCAGAATAAAGTTTTTGACATAATAATAGACTTTAAACCTGAATTAAAACAGATTGTTCTTTATCTTACGCCAAAAAAATGGAGTAAAAGCTTGCTAAAAAGCCTTAGGAAAAACTATGAATTCAAATCCATGGTTGTGCTTTTGGGAAGCACAAAAATTTTAAAAAAAGATTTTGAAATAAGGCTTGGCGCTTTTGGAGTTTCTAGTTCTGATTTAGTAAGGGCAGTAGTTAAGCAAAAATAACTAAATACTTTTCTCTATTAACTTCAACACCAATTCTTGAACCTCATTTCTATTATCTTTTGTAACTTCAAATATTTTACCAAAATCCTCGAACTTTTTCAAAAAATTTCTGTGTAAGATTGCTATTAAAGGCTTTTCTGACAAAAGAACTTCACCAAGTTTTTCTTTAAATTTTTGACTTAAAAACTCCATTTTTCCTATTTCATCTATAACTATTATTTCAGAATTTTTTAGAGCAAAATCTATAGCCTTTAAGGCAACCCTTTCAAAATCTTCTAAATTTATACCATAACTTCCAACTCTTGGACCAATTTTTATATCCTTGCTTGCTAGAATACCAAACTCGTTTGAAAAAATATCCTTAACACAAAAACCAACTCTTTTCCCCCCTTCTCTTATTTCTGGTGTTATAAACCCTCCTACTTTTATACCTTTTTGCTTTAGTTTTTCTATAACCTTTTCAACAACAAAAGACTTACCACAACCCGGCTTTCCCGTTAGGAAAATTTTCATAATTATAAATATTTTGAAGAATAATCATAAATTATGGTCAAAAAATTTTTAGCAATTTTTGGAATGTTTTTATTTTCATTTATTTTTTATTTGTTTCTTAGCAACCCTACTGCAATGAGCATTTCTCAGACTAACCCTAGCTTCTGGCTTCCTCTTTTTATTTCTATGGCTCTTTTAGTCCTTCTTTTAATAGTCTTAATAACAGATAGAAGAAAACTTGCAGAAAAAATAGGAAGTCTGAAGAAAACTGTTCTAAAAGAAAGTAGACAGCAAACGTTATGAAACCTTCTCTTCTGTGTTGAATATATTAAAAAAACTTTTAGTGCTTGGTATAAGATGTCCAAATAAACGAAGAAATAAAGCATCCCTAACATTAATTATATTTGCTTTATTCATTCTTTTTCTTGAAAAAGTAAAACCACTCAACCTTAAGTCAAGGAGTGCAGTAGCACCATGGGCAAGATGATGAGGTATACCAAACTCTCTGCTCCAACCGTCTCTAATATTTTCACTTTTTTCTATCCAATCACTTTCTATATCTTCTAATATGCTCGGGACTTCTTTCCTCAATTTTTTAAAATATCTAAAGATTTTTTTATCGATAATTTCGTCTGCTTGGGTTGTTCTGAAGTCAAACTCTGTTATGTCAGTTAAAAACAACTCTTCCTGTTCGTAAGGATTTTTTGGTGTTCTTGGTGAATATAAATAAATAACATCAACTCTTTCAACTTGTGGAAATTCTCTTTTTATATTTCTACTGTAATTTATAAGGATTCTTCTTGTTTCCCTCATCACACTCTTTCTTTTTGTACCTATAAAAACAATATCTATGTCATCCTTATAGTTGATGTTTCCTCTTATAACAGAACCCCTTATTCCACATATTAATGGTACTGCACCTAATCTTTTTGCTGTTTCATTCACGCTTTCTAAAGACAAAAAAGCTGTTTTTATTGTTATCCTATAAAAATAGTCAGAAAAATACCTATTAAGCATTCCTTTCAATCTTTCAGCTTGTTGCTTTGATAAACTTTCTACTCTTCTTCTTAATTCTACTGGCAAATTTTTATAAAATTCTTCATAAGTTTTATACGAATCAGCATCAGCTTCATACCTAGACATCTTATTCACTTAAAAAAGCAAATAATCATATCTAAAACGTTAAAAAATTTAAGTTTAATTTTTTAACACTATTTGCCAGAGAAACTTTTGCTGCTAAGATTTTCTGATATAAATAAAATAGCGGGGAGTGGATTTGAACCACTGACCTTTCCCCCAGAGTTAGTCTGTCCGGGTGTCGCATGAGCAACCATTATGAGCCATCCACGGAAACTTCCTCGGCGAGCACTCCAGGCTGCTTTAGGGAGCGCATGCTTCTACCCCGCTATCCTGGAGCGTTTTTTCCAACTATATAATTTGAATGAAAAGAATTATTTATATTTTTTACTTGAAAAGTGGTATTTTTTACTTATTTTTTTACACAGAAAGTTAAAAAGCTAATTATTCAAACAAACTCTATTTTTTTATCGTGAGCCAAGAAAAAAGTATTTTAAAAAGAGTTAAAAAATATTTAAAAAGTTATTTTACTTTACCTTCATTGCTGGGAAGTGCTACCGGAACGACCTTAGGATATTGGGGCTCTTTAACCGCAATTTCCGTTTATGATGTATTAACAAACAAAATACCTCAATTAATACAAACAGGTAACTTGAATGTTTTTCTTTACTCGAACTATTGGGATACTGTTGGCAAAATCACTTTTGTTGGAGGAATTAGTGGTTTGCTTTTAGCAAGAAGGATAGAAAGGTCAACCTATTATTTCTTGAAAAAAATTTTTAGATGAGCTTATGTATTCGGTAGAAATAAACACCAAATCAAAAGCTGAAGAAGACATTAGAAACTCAGAACTTTTGGAAGCACTCAAGGATTTTGGTTTAACTGAGTACGAAACCAAAGTTTATACTACGTTAATTTTTCTTGGCCCCTCAAAAGTTGGAAAAATAAGCAAAGTTTCAAAAGTCCCACAGTCAAAAATTTATGGTGTTCTAGAAGAGTTAGCCCAAAAAGAGCTAGTCGAAGTTTTTGACGGAAGACCAAAAGAAATTAGAGCTATTCCACCAAGCTTAGCTTTTAAAAATCTTTTACAGAAAAAAGAAGAAGACCTTAAAATTTTGAAGAGTAAAATTAATTTTTTAACTAATGCTTTAGAAAGATTTGGAAATGATGAAAACTTTTGTGAAGGAATTTGGGTTCAAAAGAATGAAAAAAACTGGGAAGTATTAAACAGATTCTCTGAAATGCTAAACAACTGTGAAAAATACGCTTTTGACATAACAAGAGATTTTTCCCTAACTCAACCTTTTAAAGAATCCATAAGGAGGTGTATAAGAAATGGAATAAAGCTAATGGCAATAAGCACGATAAGGTTTGATAGAGAAAGTATTTATAGAGCAAAATGGTTTTACGATAATGGCCTGAAAATAAAAATTTTTGAGACAGAGGGTCATCCAAGAGTTTTAATAGTAGACGGTAAGGAAGTCGCAATAAGGCTTGAAAATTATTCAAAAAAAAGCTTTTATTTCCAGTTCATTTCTTCAAGGAATAAATTCTTAACCAGAATTTTTGACAATTATGCAAAAACTTTATGGAAGATTGCAAAACCCTTAAGCTTCAGAAATCTTAACTAAATTTAACTTTTGATATAATCCTTGTCTTCCCTCTCATACCTTTCTTAACTTCTTTCACCCTAATCATTTTAACTTGTGCAAGATGTCTTATAAAATCCCTGAAAGCTCTTTCACTAACAGGTTTTTCAACCCTTTTGCAATATTCTTCGTATAACTCTCCTGACTGAAAACTTTTCTCTTCCAAAATTTCAAGAATGGTTTTTTCATTCTCGCTTATATTTTCAGCAATAATTTTTGGTTTTGGAAGCTCAACTTCTTGTAAAATTTTTTTAATATGAGAGACTTTAAGCTTTTCTGAATTTTCACTTTCAGCTAGCCTTCCTGCTCTTAACAAACATTCCAAACCGACTCTAACATCACTTCCCTTCTTAACTGTAAAATTAGCCACAAGAATTGCTACCCCCTCTTCAACAGAATGAAAAGCCTCTCTTATTCTTCTCTCGAGTATATCCTTCATCTCTTGAAGAGAATAAGGTTTAAATTCAATTTCTTCTATCCTCAAACTACTTTTTATTCTTGGGTCAACTTTAACAAAAACATCTTTAAAGTTTGATACAAAAACAAGGCATACAGGATTTTTAACGTATTGATTCATTCTAAGTAAATCATAAAGAACCTCTTCACTCTTAAAAATTAATTGATCCACTTCATCCAGACATATTACCAAACCTTTTTTTGTCTTGCTCAAAAATTCAATAATTTTTTCAAAAACTTCATCCTTCCCTATTCCTCTCCTTTGAACAAAAATATCTAGGTCTGTTGCTATTTTATTAAGAACTGAGACAGCTGTGTTATAATCCCAACAATTTATATAAATGGTTTTAACGCTATCACTAAATTCTTCAAAATTTCGAAAAACAAACTTTACTACATGAGTCTTGCCTATTCCAGGAGGACCAAATATAAAAATGTTTTGGGCTATTCTTCCTGTTGCCACAGACATTAAATTTAATGCTAAATGTTTTATTTTATCCTCCCTATGGGGTAAAAAATCTGGTAAGTATTCTGGCGATAGTATTTCTTCATTCTTGAAAATTTTTGACTCATAAATTTTTGGAAAAAAGATTGTCATAAAGCTTCCTTTAACTTTTTAACAATTTCATCCTTTACTTCAACTATATAAGGCCCAAGCCTTGGGCCTTTTTCCGCCTTCAAAATTATTTTATACAAAAGCTTGAAGAATTCAGCTGGTTTTATTCCATGATTTCTTGAAATTTCAAATATTTTCTCTTGTAACTTTTCCCCATCCTTTTCTTTTTCTATTCTTTCTATTAGTTCCTTTATAGCCTCCTTTTCTTCTTCAGAAATTTCTATTTTTATTTTTTCTCCTTCTATCCAGTTTTTTGCAAATTCCAACTTTGTTTTCAAATCTTCTATTAAATCTTTTCCTACTTTACCTTTCACCAACTTCATTTCTTTCAATTTTTCTAAAGCAAACTCAAGTTGATTTTTTTCTGGTAACATTTTTACTACCTCTATTAATCTTGAATAAGGAATATCTAGAGAAGGTTTTTTTGGTGGTTTAAGAAAATAAACATACTCAAAAAGTCTTTTTGCATTAACTAAATTCCTTTCGTTCTCTGCCTTCTCAAGACCAAAATAGATTCTTTCAAGCTTGTTTAATTCATCCATGTACTTTGGTATATCGGTTATGTCAAGCTCTCTCGCTCCTTCAAACCTTTTGAACATAAGCAGAACTAAACTTTGAACACTCCCGTACTTAAACCAAACTTGAGGAGTAAAGACATTTCCGTAAGATTTTGATATCTTTTTCCCACCTTTTTCAAGAAACATCTCATAAATTATATGAATAGGTGGTTCAAAACCCAAAACTTCTCTACAAATTCTATCGTTAACTCTAACAGAATCACGTATATCTTTTCCACAAGCCTCAAAAACTATTCCCAAGGCCTTCCATCTTGCTGCAAATTCCCCCTTCCAGCTTAGTTTTCCGTTTCCTTTAAAATACTTTGCCTCTCCTTCATACCCACAACCTTTTACTATAATCTCTTTTCCTGTGTTTAGATTTTTTCCAACAAACTCCTGGTCACAAACATAAAGAACTTTATGCTCTTCTGGAATCAACTCATAAGCTCTTGTTGTATAAATTTTACCACATTTTTCACAAACAGGAAAATAAGGAAGAGTTTCAACAAACTTTTCTTGCCCAAGTAGTTCTTTTACTATTTTTCCAATTTTATCTGCGTTCAAAAGTATTTCTTCAATTTGTTTATCCAAAACCCCCTTTCTATAATTTTCTGTTCCTGAGTTGAAAATAAAATCTATTCCTGCTTTTTCTACAGCTTCTATAAGCAATGAGCTCATATGCTCCCCATAGCTTTGATGACAATTAAATGGATCGGGTATGTCTGTAACTGGTGCACCTATATATTTCTCCAGCCAATTTGGTAATGTTAGTGGAACTTTTCTTAAACCATCTCTATCGTCAGAATAAGCTATAAACTCTGACTTAAAACCTAAATCCCTTAAAGCTAAAGTTATCCCATACTGCCTAACAACATCACCAAAGCTTCCTAAGTGAGGGAAGCCTGAAGCTCCTAATCCAGACTCTGTTCTGAAAACCTTTATTCCCCTTTTCAGCTTTTTTTCTCTTTCAACTATTTGTCTAGCTATCTTATCAATCCAAAACTCGTATTTCTTATTTTCCATTTCTCCCAACTCTAAATTATTGTTTGTTAAAAAAATTAAAAGAAATGGGCCTGCCAGGAATTGAACCTGGTTCTCGGCGTTGTAAGCGCCACGTCCTACCGTTAGACTACAGGCCCATATATTTGTAATATTAAAAAAATAATAAATTGTTTTCTTAATATTATAACTTCAGAAAATCAGAGTATTCAAGAATTATTTCTTCTGGTGTAACGATTTTCTTGTATTTTAAAATCCCTCTTTCTATAAGTTTTTTATCTGTAGTTAAAAGTGACAAATTTTTCCTTTTAGAAATAAGCAAATGTAAAGCATCTTTGGATTCTAACCCAAAATCTCTTACCAATTCAGTAGCAAAAGAATCTACCTGAAATTCTTCTATTAGTTCAACTTTAAATTCCTTTAAAAAATTTTTGTAAATTTTTAGAGTTTCTTCTTGACTAAGGTTAAATTCTTTTTGCATCGTCTCAAAAACTTCTGCAAATGTCCAAGAAGAAATAAAGAGTTTAAATCTTGGGTTTAAGCTTAGTGCGTCCAGAATAAAAGGCGTCTTTTTCTTCTTGATAAAATTCTTGAAGTATCTTATAACTATGTTTGAATCTAAGTAGAGGCTTTCAATTTCTATAAATTTATGCATAGAAAACATTTAAATACTCCTTTTATTTAAATATTTTGGGAGTACACTTCCGGTGATTTTATGAAAAACGTAGAATACGATACGAAAAACGCTCAAAAGATATTTGAACTACTTGAAAAAAGTCCTAGAGGAATGACAATAAGTGAAATAACTAGAGAGCTCAATTTAAACAGACATACGGTAACAAAAATTTTGGAAAGGATGCTTATAGAAAAGAAAGTCAACTATGAGGAGAAAGGAGCTGCAAAAATTTTCTATTCAGTTGGAAGTAGCAAATTTGTCGGAAGAATTGACCAAGGGAAATGGGATACTTTATGGTTTAACATTTTTAAACCAAAGTATCCTGGAGAAGAAGAATTTGTAAGGATAAATCAAACTAAGCATGATTTTCTTATAAGATCTTCAAGTAAGTTTAAATCTATTGGGGCAGTTGCGATTAAAAAAAGCAGTCTTGTTACTGCTATTAAACTGTTAAAAGATGTAGCAAAAAGAGAGTTTGGACTCGAAGTTTAGGAAGCCAAAATCCCGAGCGTTGCTGTTATTATAAATACTATTTGTCTTATCTCAAACCTTGGCCTCCAGTTAAAATATCCAGAAGAAAGTTTAATAGTACCTTTATCCCCGTTTATAGTCACTTGATACTTGCTAGAATTCAAGTATTTTATGTTTGGTCTAAAGCTTATCGCCCTTAAGCAACTTGGAAACTTTTTTAAATAATAATTGAACTTTTCATTTTTTTCCAAGTAATTTCCTCTTAAAATTTCATATATCAACCCATCTACGTTTCTAAACATGGCCTGCTTTAACTCTATTGCATGGTCAGAATAAATTTCCTTAAGTTTTTCTGAATCTAACTTGAGGGGGTAAAATTTAACGTTTAACAGATTTTCAAGAATAGAAATTATTTCTTCTGTTTTTTTATCAGGGCCACGATATATTTCTAAGGTTTTTGTTAAAGTGTTAATAAAACAATAAGCTCTTTTTAAAATCTTGTTTTTTCCGTTTTGCTTTAAAAAACTTACTATCTCGTACATATCCTCCTCAGAAAAAGCTTTTTTTAAACTTTCTTCCAAACTTTCATAGTAAAAATATTGGATGAAAATTTCGTTCTTGTTGTACTTACTAATTTTTGCCTGTATCCACGAGTCTTTGAATTTTTTCTCGTTCAAAACTTTACATATTTCAAAAGGAGTTCCCAGTTTTTCAAACAAAAATATTGTTATGGTTGGCATAATTTTTAAGAGGAAAAAAATAATGATATAAATTTTTGACTCAAGCTAGTGGTAACTACCAAACCATTACTCTCATCCAAACTATCTTTATTTTTCCGTTCAAGTCTTGAATCAAAATAGGTTCTTCATAAACAACTCTATCTACTAAACCAGAAGGGACTTTTCCATAATTTGGAGCAACTTTAAAACTAGTAGAGTTCAAAATTCCGTTCACGTTAACAAAAACCTGATATTTCTTTATTTCATTCGGAGCCTCAAAACTACAAAACCATTCACCGCTTGAATTAGTATTCGGACAATCTATTTCTTTATCAACAAAAATTTTTACTTCAGCATTTTGAATTGGTGTCCCATCAGAATATTTTGCTTCGCCATAAGCTAAAATACTATCTTTCCACCATGAAGTTGAAGAATTTAAGTTTAAAGTTATTATTTCTCCTGAAGCATAGACAAAAGCCAGAAAAAGGAGGAAAAACAGCAAAACCAATAAAAACTTCATGTTTAATATTAAGTTAACTTAAATTAAAATTGTGATTATATGGAAGAAAAGGAACTTGAAGAAAAAATACTAATTTATAGATTTCTCGAGGCTAGGTTTAATTCTTTGATGAAAGAAAGAGAAATACTACTAACAAAACTTTTAGAAATTCAAACAAGTATGCAAAGTATAGAAGAAATTAAAAAAAGCGATGAGATACTTTTTGCTATAGGCTCTGAAGCTTATGTTTTTGGAAGAATAAAAGAAAAAGAAAGAGTTATACTTGATGTTGGTGGCGGGATAGCTTTAGAAAAAACACCAGAAGAAGCAAAAAAAACATTAGAAAAAAGAAAGTTGGGAATAGAAAAAACTTTGAATGAAGTTGAAAGAAATATTGTAGAAATTTCTTCAAGACTTCAAAAGCTTGCTCCAGAAATAGAAAAACTAGCAAAAAGTGGTTAAATGTTTGGAATTCTAAAGAAAAAACTTTCAAAAGCAATAGAAAGTATTTCTGAAAAATTTAAGAAAAAAGGAGAAGCTAGCGAGAAAATTGAGAAGAAAATTGAAGAAATAGAGAAGAAAGAACCAGAAAGAGTTATAGAAGAAATTAAGGAAGAAGCTCCTAGCGAAGAAATAAAGATAATAGCAGAAGAAAGTAAGGAAGAAATAAGAAAAGCAAAGCCAAGTGAAAAAAGGAGTATTATAAAAAAAGTAAAAGATAAGATAATAAAAAAAGTAAAAGAGAGGAAGTTAGAAGAAAAGGATTTAGAGCCTATACTGAGTGAGATGAAAATTGGGCTAATAGAGGCCGATGTTGCTTTAGATGTTGCAGAAAAAATAATAAAAGAACTAAAGAATAAAATTGTTGGTAAAGAAGTTAAGAAAAACGAAGAAAAAGAAGTAATAAAAGAAAATTTGAGAAAGATTCTACTTGAAATCTTATCTGTTCCAAAACTAAACCTTGAGGAAATAATTGAAAAAGCAAAAAAGGAAAATAGACCTGCAGTTTTTGTTTTTCTTGGTTTTAACGGAGTAGGTAAATCTTTAAACCTAGCAAAAACTGCTCTTTGGCTCAAAAATAAAGGTTATAAAACTTTAATAGCTGCAGCTGACACTTTTAGAGCTGCAGCAATAGACCAAATAGAGGAATACGCAAAAATTGTTAACGTACCGGTAATAAAGCAAAAGTATGGTGCTGACTCTTGTGCAGTAGTTTATGATGCGAGAAAAGCTGCAGAAGCAAGGGGGTTTGATGTAGTTTTGGCAGATACAGCAGGAAGAAGTCACACAAACAAAAATTTAATGGAAGAGTTGAGTAAAATTTGTAGAGTAAACAAACCAGACTTAAAAATTTTGGTTTTAGATAGTTTGAGCGGGAGTGATGTCATAAATCAATTCAACTTTTTTGATAAAGCAGTAGGAGTAGATGCAATAATATTTTCTAAGGTTGATGTCAACGAAAAAGGTGGAAACATACTTTCAATTTGTTACTCTTTCAAGAAACCAGTTTTGTTTTTAGGGGTTGGACAGAACCAAAAAGACTTAATCGAGTATGACCCAAGCTTTTTCGTATCAAACCTATTAGAATAATTTAAATTAAAAAAATGAATAAATAGTGAGAGTATGTTTGACAGCTTGGGAAAAAATCTTAGCAACCTTATGAGAAGGATAATTAGTAGCATTAGTATAGACAGGAAAACTGTGGAAGAAATTTTAGATAATTTAAAAATAATTTTGTTACAGGCTGATGTTGACGTAAAACTTACGGAAGAGCTGATAGCAAAAATAAGGAAAAAGTGTCTAGAGGAAAAAATCCCTGCTGGTTTAACTCTTAGAGAGCATATTTTGAAAGTAATTTATGAAGAACTGGTAAACTTACTTGGAGGAAAACCTTCAGCTCTAATAGGAAAGAAAAAAATAATGGTTGTTGGGCTTTTCGGTTCCGGGAAAACGACTAGCATCGCTAAAATTGCAAAATATTTTCAAAAGCAAGGTTTAAAGCCAGCTTTGGTTGCTTTAGACTATCACAGACCAGCAGCAGTCGAACAACTTATACAATTAGGAAAACAAATTAATGCTCCTGTTTATTTTGATGAAGGTAAAGACCCTTACAAATGCGCAAAAGATGCTCTAGAAAAATTCAAAAACTATGATACGATAATATTTGACACCGCAGGAAGAGATGCTTTGGATAAGGAGTTAGCAGAAGAGTTGAAAAAATTGGGAGAAATCATAAAGCCGGATGAAGTTCTTTTAACAATACCTGCAGACATAGGAAAAATCGCTGGTCCTCAAGCAAGCGAGTTCAACAAGCTTGTTGGTATTACTGGGGTTATAATAACAAAAATGGACGGTACTGCCAAGGGAGGGGGAGCTTTAACTTCTTGTTTTGCTACTGGAGCAAAAGTAAAGTTTATAGGCATAGGAGAAAAGATGGAAGATTTAGAAATTTATAATCCAGAAAGGTTTGTTTCTCGATTGCTGGGTTTGGGCGACTTGCAAACTCTTTTGGAAAAAGCAAAAGAGGCAGAAATAAAGCCTGAAAAAATAGAGAAAATTGTTGAAGGTAAATTCACACTACAAGACTTTTATGAACAAATTCAAGCAATGCAAAAGATGGGACCTATTTCAAAAGTTATGCAGATGATTCCCGGTTTAGGAATGCAAATACCAGAGGAACTTCTGGAAAAGCAGGAAGAAAAATTGAAGAGCTACAAGTTTATTATCGATAGCATGACAAAAGAAGAGAGAGAAAACCCAGAAATAATAAACGCAAGCAGGATTTCAAGAATTTCTAGAGGAAGTGGTAAGCCTGAATCTGAGGTTAGGGAATTGCTAAGTCAGTATGAAAAAATGAAAAAATTGTTGAAGGCATTTGGAGGAAAGGCTGGACTTGAAAGAGGAAACTTAAAAAAACTTGCAAAACAATTTGGATTTAGGTTTTAAAATGGAAGGAAAAAGTATAATCTTATTTTTTGTTGGAATTTTCTTATTGACCCAAATTTTAGGACTTTATGTTGGAAGTGAATATATAAACTTAATAAAAACCGGGGAATTAGAACCGGCCTTTGAAAACCCAGAGAATGTTGAAAATTCTTTCATTTTAATCGTTTACATGCTTTTGGTAACTGGAGCTGTTATTATAATGATAAAATACAAAAAGGTTCTTTTAAAAGCAGTTGAAGCTGTTGCAGTTTTCTTTGCTTCTATGGTAACTTTTGACTTCTTGTTTCCTTTTGCAATATTTTTTATTCCGGTATCAATAATTCTTTCCTCTATTTTGACTGCTTGGAAGATGTTTAGGCCAAGTGTGTTGAATCAAAATTTAGCTTTAGTTTTTTCGATAACAGGAGCAGGAGCTATAATAGGTGCTTCTTTAGGCATTTTCCCTGTTCTTATATTTATATCTCTTATTTCTGTCTATGATTTTATTTCTGTTTTTCTAACAAAACACATGGTTTATATAGCAAAGGAGATAACAAAAACTCCTACTGCTTTTACAGCAGCTTTTCCTTACAAGTTTGAAAAGCCAAAAAAAATTATTTTTAAAGGCAAAAAAGTTACAAAAAAATTTCATGTTTTCCAGCTTGGTGGTGGGGATATAGCAATACCT
>JAWCMJ010000019.1:0-8544 GCA_039091285.1 Candidatus Aenigmatarchaeota archaeon | reverse complement strand
TTTTGCTACAACTTCTCCTAGCTTTGTAACTTGAATACTTTTCCCAAAAATATATCTTCTATCATAAAGTGTTTGGAGAATTTCTGCCCTTGTCGCTTTAGTCCCAAGGTTTCTTTTTTCAAGTTCTTTTATTATACTTCCTTGAGAATACCTTGGAGGAGGCTGGGTTTCTTTCGAGAGCAAGTTAAGCTTAATCACCTTAACGGTTTGTCCTATTTTTAATTCAGGTAGAATCTGCTCTTCAAAAGCTAAGTAAGGAGAGTAGATTTCTGTCCAACCTGGCTTTATAGTTCTTTTACCAACTGCTATAAACTTGTTTTCTCCTATTGCCAAAATTGCATTAACACTTTCTCTTAAGGCTTCTTCAGCAAAAGTTGCTAAAGTTCTTCTAACAATCAAGTCATAAATTTTCTTTTGTTGGGCAGTTAACTTTTTCAAATCAGGAACTTCATGAGTTGCATATACGGCTGGGTGAGCAGGGTCTTCTTTTGGGCCTTCATTTGGAATAAGTTTTTCTTTTGCTAGCAATTCTCTAGCAAATTTTTCATATGGTTTTAAACTTGCTAGAGCTTTCAAAATTTTTTCATAATTTATACTCTGAGGCAATTTTTGACTTGAAGATCTTGGGTAACTTATAAAACCTTGTTGATAAAGAGATTCTGCAATTTGCAAGGTTTGGGTCGGAGAAAACTTAAAGCAAGTATAAGCCTCTGCTTGCAAATCAGTGGTATTAAAAGGAAACGGAGGCTTTTGCTTATACTCCCTTTTCTTTATATCTTTTACTACAGCATCCTTTCCTTTACAATCATTCAAAACTTTCTCTACTTCCTCCTTATTCCAGAATTTTTCTTTTTGATGTATCGCAATAATTTCTTGTCCGTCAGCTTTAACATGCAACTCTAGCTGCCAGAAAGGTTTCGGTTTAAACTTCCTTATCTCAAGCTCTCTTTCCAAAAGCAAGTTTAAAGTAGGGCTTTGAACTCTTCCAGCAGATAAAATTGCAAAACCTTTTTCAGCCTGACTCTTAAGAGCAAGGGTTAAGGCTCTTGTTAGGTTAATTCCCCAAAGCCAGTCAAGCTCATGCCTTGTTAAGCCACTTTCAAGCATTGGAAAAAGAATGTGATTACTCATTTTCCTGTAAGATTCAACAAGTTCATCTTTTGTGAGAGTTGAAAATTGCATTCTTTTAGCGTCTTTCACTCTACAAATAAACCTCAAAATATTGTAAAGTAAAACTTCTCCTTCAGTATCAACATCTGCAGCATCTATAAACTCATCAGCTCCTTTAACCAAATCCTTAATATTTTCGAAGTATTTTTTGGTCCATTCAGTTCCTTTTTTAGTGTAAGTTGGTACCCATTCATAAGAAAAAATTGGATAACTCCATCCTTTGTTTGTTTTTAATGGTGAAAGGACAAATAAATGACCAACAGCAGGAGCACAAACATGCTTTTTTCCTTTAACAGTAAATTCATAGTATTCGGCCTCATTTTTTCTCACAACTTTTGGTTTTTTGTCAGCTATAGCTTCAGCTATTCTTCTTGCTGCGTCTGGCTTTTCAGCGATTATTAAAGTATAACCCATTAGCTTCACTCAGGTTATTTGAGTTTTGTTATCCATTTCTCAACCAAATCTTTAATTTTTTCCCACTCTTCATAGCTTTTTATGTTCAGTCTGTTTACTTGGGTTATAGGGTTTTTTTCGTCAGTCAATTCATACTTAATTTTCCCTTTTTCGTCCCTGAAAACTTTTCCTTTAATTTTTCCTTTTGATATTCTTAGTTTTCTTATTCCCAGGTTGTCAGTAACTATTCCCACACAAACTGCCCAGATTGTGGAAGAATTATCCACCTAGGGGGATTATCTCATAACTTTTTTGCATTTTTTTCACCTTAATTATTATAATAATTATAATTATTATAGAAAAAGAAACTTTTAAATTTTTACTCTATGATTATTGGACTAATTTTCTTCTTAATTTCAAACCTTTCTTCGAGTGAAGAAATTTTTTGGTTTATTTCTTCAAGCAAAGAAGTTATTTCAGTTCTTGTTTCTTTAGACTTGATTTTCTCCAACTCCTTAGCTATACTTTCTAGATTTTTGGTTTTCATTTCTAATTTTTCAATCCTTTCATTTAAACTAAAAAAGTTTTTAACTATTTCATCAGTCGATATAGTACCTTCTTTTATTTCAGTAGGTCTAAGATTGCTTAGGCTAACCTCTAAGTTTGAGATTTTCTTTTCAATATTTTCAATTTTTTCAGCAAGCTCATTTCCAACTGGCTGAGAAGGCAAAGTAGAAATACTCATAGCTATTTTTTTAAAATCTTCTTCTAAAGAGCTAACCCTACTATCAAGCTCATTTATTTTATAAGAATCTATTTCCTTTGGCTGAAACTGAAAGTTTTTGATTTCATTTTCAAGTAGAGTTATTCTTTCGTTCAAGGGTTTTGTTGCTGAGATAATAGTTTCGTATACACTTTCTATCATCCTTTTCTGGTCTTCCAGCTTTTTAAGAGCTTGATTAAGTTTTTCAACGTTTTCTTCAAAACCTTTTATGTCAATCTTTCTAATTTCTTCCATCTTTGTGTTAAAATTTTCGATAAAACCTTTTATGGAATTTATCTTCTTCTCTTCTTCTTTCCAATCCCTCTTTATTTTTTCTAGGTCTTCAAGAAACTCTACTATCACGTTTTCAACGTTTGGTTTTTCTCTAATCTTTCCTAACTCTTCAAGAATCCTCCCTACTCTTTGTTCAAGGAATAGAATCCTACTTTCAATGTTTTGAATTCTCGTAAAAACCTCAGGTTGATTTTCAGAATCCATACAATATTATATTTCCTTTTTAACAATATATACCATTGCTACTAATTTAAAATCTAGAAAAATTCATTTTTTTCTCTAAAATTTTCTTTGTAGCGTTAACTATGTTTTCACTTTCGCTTTTTACAACTTCTTCAACCACATCATCATAAATTTCTTTTTTGTTTATTTTTTTCAAGAATTCCTCTATTTTTAAAAAAAGTTCATGGTAATGCTTAAAAGCTTTTAAACAAGCAGCCAGAGCATCCTTCTGGTGGGAATCTTTTATAAGCTTTTCATACTTTTTAATTACCTTAACCTTTTCAAGGTTTGACAAAGAGACTTCTGGATAAAAAATCTTGCTTCCTAGGGAGCTAGCTATTTTTTCTATGTTTTTTGGTGTTGGATTAACGTCAGAAGCCACTATCAAAGGATTCCCAAACTTTAAAATATGCTTTATTATTTCACTTTTTTTCGCTTCTTTTTTGCTTGTTAACTCAACTACATTACCTTTTGTATCAAGAATTGCTATCCCAACAGTTAGACCGATGTCAATACCAACTATAACTCCTTTTACAGACAAACACCCAATTAATATTTTACAAAAAAGTTTTAATATTTCTCTTTCAAAACCTTTTTTATTTTTTCAGCCTTTTTTCCTATGACTTTTTTCAATTCTTCTTCGCTTGAACTAAAAACTTTCTCAACGCTTCCAAAATTTTTTAATAGCTTAACAGCAGTCTTTGTTGAAACTCCTGGCAAAGAGCAAACTATAAACTCCTGAATTTTTTTAATTTCTTTTGGTTTCTTAATTACTTTTATTGCTACTTCATTCTTTACTTCTACCTGTTCTTTCTCAGCAATCCAGTAGATCAGCTTGGCAGTATCAAAGGAGTTTTTTGTATTTATTAAAGAAATTCCAAAATCTGTTAGCAAGCATGCTAGAGCAGCCTTTAATGCGTTATCGTTTATTTCCCTGTTAGAATAACCTTCTATCAATATTATGGGCTTTTCAAAATTTTTTCTTAATAAAGAAGCTTGCTCGAATATTCTTCCATCAATTATCGATGAAATAAAATCTGAATGAGTTTTCTTTTCTATACAAACTTTTTCAGAAACAACAAAATCCCCCACTTCTAAACTTTGAACGTTAACTAAAACCCCAAGTTTTTTTAACTCTTCTATAACTTCTTTTTCCCTGAAATCACAAACTATTAGGATTTTTTCTTTTGGCTTAAGAATTTTTTGTGTTTCCAAGGTTTCACCTTAATTTTTTGATTTTTTTGGAAATATAAAGTTATTTTACCAATTAAAGTTATTTTAGCCAATCTTTCAAAGTTTTTTTGATTTTGCTCTTTTCTTTCATGTCATAAAGAATTCCTTTCATTTTTCTTTCTCTGTGAAAAGCAGCCCAATAGTAAGCTTCATCTCTCGTACCTTTTGTTAGCAAGAAAATTACCCTTCCTGCTTTTTTTCTTCCCACCCTACCCTTTCTTTGCAGTTCTCTTATCTCGCTAGGAACTGCATCATAAAAAATGGCTATATCAGCGAAGTAGTCTATTCCTTCTTCCCCTATACTTGAAGAGCATAAAACATTAAACTCGCATTCTAAAAATCTTTTTAGTATTTCAATTTGTTGTTGTTGTGTTAAGCCTTTACCTTTTTTTATTGCTTGTCCGATCAAAATTTCAGATTTTATCCCGTTATTTCTCATAACTTCGTTTATTTTATCTATAGTACTTCTGTAATTCGCAAAAACTATTATTCTGTTAGAAGGGTTTTCTCTCAGCAAGTCTTTTACTATGTACAAAAGCTTCTCAAGCTTTGGATGTTCGATTTTTCTTGAGTATAATTCATTGGTAATTCTTATAGCTTCCAATATTCTTTTATCTTTAATCAGTTGCTTATCGCTTTTTCTCTTGCTCAACTCAATTTTTTTGAAAAAATCAAGTAAAGGAGAAATTCCTTGGGTTTCTAAAAGCTCTAAAGCATGCTCTATTTTAATAGTTTCTGCAACCCTAATAGCAGCCCACATGAAAGAATAATTTCTTGATCCTTCCATCATCTTCAAGCTAAACTTTTCTTGAAGCATTAGCAAAGATTTTTTGCTTGGTTTAAGAGTTTGAAGGAATTTATGGTCTCTTAACCAAAAAAGGTTTTCTTTTAATCTTTCCTCAAGCAAATTTCTTATTTTTTCAAATTCTTCTGGTAATTCAACATAAACCCAATCTTTTGATATTGGCTGAACATACTTTTTCATATCTTCATCAGATTCTGTTCTTATTTCAACAGCCTCGATAAAAAGGTTTTTCTTTATTTCTTCTATTTTTTCAAAACTTCCTCCTGGAGAAGCAGTTAGAGCAAGGATCAAAGGGTTTTTTGCTTGTTCGATATATTTTTTTGCGACATAAGTATAGGCGTAATCCTTAACTGCTCTATGGCTTTCATCAAAAGTTATGAAACTGAAGTTTTCAAGGCTAAGTCTTCCGTTTTCTAAATCATTCTGAAGACATTGAGGTGTTCCAGTTATAACCTTTGCATTCTTATAAAGTTTTTCTCTTTCTTCTGGCCTTATTTTTCCTGTTATCAGCACAATTTCCTCTGGATTAATTTTTGTAAAATTTTCAAAACTTTTTTTATGCTGGGCATTTAAAGGACGAGTAGGGCTAGTTATCAAAATTTTACTTTCAGGAAATTTTTCTAGTCTATCTATTCCAACTAAAAGAGAGATTAGTGTTTTACCCGTTCCTGTTGGCAAAACTACTAAAGTGTTTTTTCTACTTGCAGTTTCAGCTATTTTTAGCTGGTATTCTCTTGGTTGTATAACATCTTTTCTTAAAAGATTAAGCTCCACAACTCTCAATTTTTATTTTTAATATTTAAAATTAATTTTTCTAGCTTATTCTCCGATTATCGTTAAATGAACTTCTCTATTTTTTGGACCATCCAGTTCTATAAGAAGAGCTCTTTGCCATCTCCCTCTTACTATTCTTCCATTTTTTAAAGGATAGATTCTTGATTGCCCTATAAAGCCACTAGCTAAATGGGCATCAGCGTTATCGTCAATTATGTTGTGGTTATACTCAGCACTTTTCGGAAAATTTTTCTCCAAAAAATTTTCTATATCTTTTATCAAACTAGGCTCGCTTTCTTCAAAAACTATAGCAGAAGTAGCATGAGGAAGAAATATTAGACACAAACCATTTTTTATCTTACTCTTTTCAGCAATTCTTTCGATTTCCTCTGTTATGTCAATTATTTCCCTTCTCCTTGAACTTTTAACTTCAAAATTTTCTTGGTAAACTTTCATAATTACTTTTTAAGCATTAAATAAATAATTCCTTTTATGAAAGGAGCTTACTTACTTTTTATAAGACTTAAGAAGGATGAAAGAATTAAAATAGGAAAGCTTGGAGCTTTTGATTTTAGAAAAGGTTTTTATGTTTATACAGGCTCTGCTTTAAAAAATTTGGAGACTAGAATAAAAAGACATAGAAAAAAGAAAAAGAAACTTTTTTGGCATATAGATTATTTTTTAGCTTCAAAGAAAGCAAAGATTGTTAACATAATAGCAGTAGAAAGCAAGAAAAGAATTGAGTGCAAGCTAAATAGAATAGTTTCAAGTATGCCTGGAGCAAAGATTTTAGTTAAAAAGTTTGGCTCTTCTGATTGCAATTGCAAAAGTCATTTGGTTTACTTCGGAGAAAAAGATTTAAGAGAATTGGTAGAGTACAATTTTTTAGTAAAGTAATTTTAATTAAGGCCGGGGTGGCGGAATAAGGTAACGCGGTAGGCTCGAGTGAATGAAGAACTCTGAGGTATCTGAATAATGATGATACTTAAATTCTGAGAAACCTACTGGGGCTTTGCCCCTTCTGGGTTCAAATCCCAGCCCCGGCGTCCTTGCTAAACTTTATATGCTTTTCGCTTTCCCCCCTTTCTTGAATCTCAAGCGGAATGTGTAGAGGAAAAATCAAGGAATGAAGCGGAATGAGCCATGCTTCCTCCTGAAGGAAGTTGGGAAGCATGGAATTGGAAGAATCTAACGTATGACAGGCTAGGCTCATAAGAATTTAAGCTTATATAAGAATGAAGATTTGTGCGTTTATAGTAAAGTTACGACCGTAAACTATTTATATTAATTATGAATATATATTCAAAATAAAAAGGGGGTGAAATAAATGCCGTGGGGAGATGGAACTGGTCCTTGGTGGGCTCAGGGTTATCCTGGATGGAGGTGCCGGAGAAGGTTTGGTTTTGGACCAGTATTTAGAAGAGGTGTATATGCAGTCTTACCAGTTCAGATAACAAAAGAACAAGAAATAGAAATATTGAAGGAAGAACAAGAAATAATTAGACAAGAACTGAAAGAAATAGAATCCCATTTGCAAGAGAAGGGTATGGTTCCAACCCAGTGTAACTTATTTCAAGCCTAGGGGAGTACCGATGAGGTTTTTGGAAGAGGTAACTCTAACCATAGAGGAATTGGAAGCAATAAGGCTTAAGGATCTTGAAAAACTAGATCAAGAAAGTTCTGCAAAGAAAATGAAGATTTCACAGCCTACATTCAACAGACTATTAGATTCTGCAAGAAAAAAAGTTGCTGAGGCACTGGTTGGTGGGAAGGCTTTAAGAATAGAAGGGGGGAATTATGAAATGGTAACAAATCCTATAAGGATGACTAGAAAATTTATGTGTTTTGATTGTAAGCATGTATGGGAGTTACCATACGGAACTGGAATACCTGAGAATTGCCCTAAGTGTAAAAGCAGAAACATTCATAGGCACATAGCAGATCGTGGACCACAAAGGAAGTCTTAGATTATGAAGATTTTTAAATAAGTTTTTGTCAGAAAGTTTGTCAAAGTTTTTGTTATTTTTGCATTAGTTGTAAATTCTGTTTAAAGTTAACAATTTTTAAAAGTAATTTAAATCGAAAAAAGTTATTCTAATAAAACTAAATTAATTATTATGAGAAGAGCAATGTTTCTAATTTCACTGATTTTTTTAATTTGGGCTACCTTTAAAACAATTCTAGATCATCCTAAAAATTTTGCTTATGCTTATAGCTCTTGTGACGTATACATTTCTTCTTGCTCGAACCTAAACCAACCAAACAAAGTCTATTGTCTGAACCAAAACATTGTAGATTCAGGAAATTATTATTGCATGGAAGTCTCAGCTAACAACATTACTCTAGATTGTCAAGGCTTTTCAATAGACGGAAAAGATCTTTCTAGTACTTACGGAATCTATATCTTTAGAACCTCTTCTCAACAAACAAACATAACAATAAAGAACTGTATAATTACAGACTGGGATTATGGAATTTCCTTGAAATATGTAAGTAATAACACTCTTATCAACAACACAGCCAACTCAAACTCTTATGGCTTCTACCTCTTATCCAGCTCTTCCAACACTCTAACAAACAACACAGCCAACTCAAACTCTGATACTGGCTTCTACATAGAGTATTCTTCAAACAATTTTTTCTTGAGTAACACAGCCAACTCAAACTCTTATGGCTTCTACCTCTTATCCAGCTTTTCCAATACTCTAACAAACAACACAGCCAACTCAAACTCTTATGGCTTCTACCTCTTATCCAGCTCTTCCAACACTCTAACAAACAACACAGCCAACTCAAACTCTGATACTGGCTTCTTCCTCAACTTCAACTCCAATTACAATACTCTAACAAACAACACAGCCAACTCAAACGATTATGGTTTCTCCATCAT
>JAWCMJ010000018.1:2934-8761 GCA_039091285.1 Candidatus Aenigmatarchaeota archaeon | reverse complement strand
TGGGTTATAAAAATTTTGCGATAATAGATTTTCACATTCTTAATTTACTTGAAAGGTTTGGGTTAGTTAAAAGGCCCAAAGCTTTATCAAGAAAAAAGTATTTTGAAATTGAAAATTTGCTTAGAGAAGTTGCTAAAATAGTTAAGTTAAATTTAGCGGAACTTGATTTATACCTTTGGTACTTAGAAACAAAAAAAGTATTAAAATAATTCTTTTAGAAATTCAAAATAAAATTATGAAAAAAGAAGAAAGGATTAAGCTAAGTGTCAAGAAAGGTTACGACATCTGGTCAAAAACTTATGATTTAGAGGAAAACCCTTTAATTCTCTTGGAAGAAAAGCCTTTGTTAAAAATTATAGGGAATGTTAGCGGCAAAAAAGTTTTAGATGTAGGTTGTGGTACAGGAAGAATAACCCTTAAACTTCTTAAGAAAGGAGCAAAAGTTTATGGAATAGACATTTCTGAAAAAATGCTAGAGAAAGCTAAGAATAAAACAAAAAAATTTAAGAATAAAGTTGAATTTAAAGTAGCATCTGTTTCCAAAATTTCTTATTCAAAAAATAGTTTTGATTTAGTTGTATGTAACCTGGTAACTTCTCACTTAAAAAACTTAAATAAAGCTGTAGCCGAGATGGCAAGAGTTTTAAAACCAAAAGGTTTCTTGATAATATCTGATTTACATCCCTATATAATTGTTAACGGAGGGGTCGCTAACTTCTTTCAAAATGGTAAAGAATACGTGATAAAAAATTATTACCACTCTTTTGAAGAGTATTTCAACGGTTTGAAGAAAAATGGACTCAGAACAGTTGAAGTTAAGGAGTTGGAAGACACAAAAGAAGTTATAGACGTTATTATAAGGCTCTACAGAAAGTATAAGAGAAAAATTATTCCTAAAAAAGAATACGAACAATGGTTAGGAAAACTTGGGGCAATAATAATCAAAGCACAAAAAGTTTTTGAAGCAAGCGGTGAGTAAAATTGCTTGGTAGAATCAGTAGCAATAAGAAATATGAAAAAGTATGTTACTAAATTGCTGGAAGAAGGGTGTATAAACTAAAATGGCCTTTGTTCCCTTCTCAAAGAAAATAAAGTTGCAAGATTTCCAACTTTTGCAAGCAAATCATAATAAAATAGTTCTAAATCTTTTTCTGTAAGTTTTGCTCTTTGGTCTGCTTCTATCAGAACAGAAGGCATCCCATAGCTTGAGTGTCCACTCAAAGCAAGCAAAACAGAAGAAATAAAATTTGCAGTTTTTACACAATCTTTTTCTCCTAGAAAATCAACTCTAATTGGTCTATCAAACTCTGCAGTTTTTAGATAGAATGAAAATATTGAATTTGAAAATTCACCAAACTCTTTTAGAATAGGATGCTTTTCTGGTTCAGAAGAATAGTTGAAAACCCAAGTTCTTTCGTTTAGCTTTAAAGCATAAGTTAAAAGATTAGAGTCTTTTGAGTTTTCAAGTAAAGGTTTAAACTCTATAAGGTCATGGTTAAAGTTAGTTTTTTCTTTAATTATCTCGCAAAATCTTGTTCCTCTTGAATCTTCTATTACTCCAGCTAAAATACAGTCCTTTTCTCTAGCTTTTGAAAAAAGGTTTAAGTAGGATTGAATTAACTTTTTGTAAGTTGAAAAAAGTATCGAATCTTTTGCTGGTCTTTCTGTGTAATGAGGAATTATTGAGCCATCGAGAAAAATTATGTTAGGTTTAAAATTCTCTATAACTTCAGAAGCTGTAGAAGTTTCAACTATTTGTCTTTCATAATTTGAGTTTAACTCAACTTCTATTTCGTGTAAAGGTTCAAAAACTATTTTTGGAATAGGTGTTGGCAAAGCTTCTGGATAATACTCAACTTTTTCGAGCTTTCCTCTTGAGTAGAAGAATATTACTCCAACTGATCTTAAAAGCATTAAATCTATACCATGTAAAGAACGCTTTATAATTCCTCCATCTATACCAGCAATCTTCAAATTTTCTAGTTTTGATTTTTCAACTTCAAAAAAGTTTTTTTCTTCTATTTCTGAAGAAACAGAAATTTTTCTTAGAAGTTCACCAAGCTTCATTCTCTCTAGTTCCATTTTTTCAATCTTTTTGGCAAGCTCTTCTGTTATTCTAGCGAAATCTTCCATTCATTTTTTATTTTGAAAAGGAGCTAATAAAAGTTTTTTAACTACAAGAAGAGAAAAAAAGATTATGATAGATTTTAATAAATTCAACACTTTCATTTTAGATTTGGACGGAACTGTTTGGAACTGGGAAAGTTTATATCCAGGAGTAAAAGAAACTATAGAGAATCTGAAATCAAACGGGAAGCAAATTCTTTTTGTTACTAACAACAGTTTGCTTTGTAGAAGAAAGATGGTTGAAAAATTAAGAGGTTTTGGAATAGAGTTGAAAGAAAGTGATTTGATAACTTCAAGTTTTGTTGTTGCAAATTATTTGAGAATTAAAAAGGCTAGTGCTTTTGTTATAGGAGAAGGAGTTAAAGAAGAGCTCTTAGAAGCAGGAGTTGAAATAAAAGAAGACTCAAATTATTTGGTTGTTGGACAAGATTTGAATTTTAACTATGAAAAGCTTATGAAAGCTTACGAAGTAGTAAAAAACGGTGCGAAGATTCTAGCTACAGCAAGAGGAAGAATTTATTTTGAAGGTGAAAAGAAGATGCCTGCAACAGGTGTTTTAGTTAATACAATAGAGTATATAACTGAAAAAAAGGCAAAGCTTATGGGCAAGCCTTCTAACGAAATGCTTGAAACGATTCAGCTTTTTGTTTGTTCACCAAGAAGGCAAACTGTTTGGATAGGGGACGAATGCGATTCTGATATACTTGCTGGAAAAAGACTTGGCTACTATACAGTTTTGGTTAGGACAGGAATAGATAAAGAACCAAAAAAAATTAAGCCAGATTTAATAATAAATTCGCTAGAGGAGATAAACATTTAACCATCTTTTAGTGCTATTTCTTCTGTATAAGTTAATTCTACCATAAACCTAAAATACAGAAAAATATATAAAAAATACTTTTAGAAGTATATTTTTCCCGATTCCGATGAACTTAAAAATAAGTAAATAAATATAAATTAAGGTGATTACTTTCAACGAGAGAAAAAATGAAAGATGGCTTGTGACTGCAGCATTACCGTATAAGTTTTGAGCGAAAGAGCTCAGACTACGGAAGTAAATAACATCCCCCATGTAGGGAACATAGTAGGCTCACACTTACCAGCAGATATTTTCTCTAGATTCTTAAGACTTTTTGGTTATGATGTTGTTTTTGTTGGTGGTACAGACGAGCATGGTTCACCAACAGAGGTTGCAGCTTTTAAGGCTGGTTTAAACCCAAAAGAATTTTGCGACAAGCTTTATGTAATTCACAAGCTCATATACGATTGGTTAGGAATAAGTTATGATAATTTTTCTAGAACCTCGAAAGAAATAAATCATAAAGTCACGATAGAAATATTTCTAAGACTTTTAAAAAATGATTTTATAATAAGAAAAAAGCTCCTACTTCCTTTTTGCCTAGTAGATAAAAGGTTCTTGCCTGATAGATGGATAGAAGGTAAATGCCCATACTGTGGACATACGCCAGCAAGAGGCGACCAATGCGAATCCTGTACTCGTTTGCTAGATCCTTCTGAGCTTTTAGAACCATACTGCATAATTTGTAAAAACAAACCAGAAATAAGAGAAGTTGAGCATTTGTTTTTGGATTTACCAAAACTTGAAAAAAGGCTTGAAGAATGGGTTAAAAATAATAAACACTGGAAACCCAACGTAAGAAACTTGGCTTTGTCATGGATAAAAGAAGGTTTAAAGCCAAGGTGTATTTCCAGAGATTTGAAGTGGGGGATACAGATTCCGTTGGAAGGCTTTAAAGATAAAGTCTTTTATTGTTGGTTTGATGCTCCTATTGGCTATATTTCTTCTACAGTCGAATGGGCTGAAAAGAGTGGGAAGCCTGAAGAATGGAGAAAATACTGGCAAGAAAAAGACTCAAAAATAGTTCACTTTATAGGAAAAGACAACATAGTATTTCACACGATAATTTGGCCTGCAATACTTATGGGGGCTGGAGATTTTAACTTACCCTATAATGTTGGAGGATTAGAATTTTTGAATTACGAAGGTGATAAAATTTCAAAAAGTAGGAATTGGGGTGTTTTTCTTGATGTTGAGAACGGAAAAGTTATAGTAAAAGTTAAGGATAAAAAAATCGATGTGGAGCCTGATTACTTAAGGTTTTACTTAAGCCTTATAATGCCTGAAACAAAGGATTCAAACTTTGTTTGGAAAGAATTTGAAAGAAAAGTTAACACAGAACTTATAGGAAATTTTGGAAATCTTGTTTTTAGAGTTTTAGTTTTTGTCAGAAACAATTTCAACTCAACCATTCCTGAGCCAGAAAAACTAGGAAGAAAGGAAAAGAATTTGATAAAAAAAATAACTACTACAAAAAATTTAGTAAAGGAGCTTGTTCTTCAACTTAAGTTTAAAGATGCGTTAAAAAAAATTCTTGCTTTAAGCAAGTTTGGAAATTCATATTTCCAAAGCAAAAAACCATGGGAGAACTTTAAGGAAAACCCAGAAGATTGTAGAACAACCTTGTTTGTTAGTGCGCATTTAGTAAAAGCTTTAGCTATATTGTTCGAACCATTCATCCCTTTCACTTGTGAAAAGATTTGGTCACAACTTAACCTTGAGGGTTCTGTTCACAAACAGGATTTTGACACCTTGGATAAACTTGACATTATTCCTGGGCATAAAATTGGAAAAGTTGAACCTTTATTAAAAAAGTTTGAGTAAAAGATTTAAGGTAAAGAAGAAAATTAAATAGCATGGCAGAAATATCTTTTGCTCAGTTTAAAGAGCTTGACTTAAGGGTTGGAAAAGTTTTAGAAGCAGAAAGGATACCAAACTCAAGAAATTTAATCAAACTTATAGTTGATTTTGGGACTGAAAAAAGACAAGCTGTAACAGGACTTGTTGGGTATTATAAGCCAGAGGAGTTAATAGGAAACAAGTATGCTTTTATTCTTAACCTAGAGAGAAAAAAGTTCCTTGGTGTTGAAAGCCAATGTATGATACTTGCTGCAGAAGATAGTAAGGGGAACGTGGTTTTGATAAAACCAGAAAAGGATATAGAGGAAGGGAGTAAGATAACTTAATTCTCTTTTTTAGCTTAATTTATTTTAAATAAAAAATCAATAAATTAATATTATGAAGAAAGTGAGAGATTTCATGAACTGTAAAGTTATTTCCCTTAATCCAGAAGATTCTATTTTTGAGGCAGCAAAAGTTTTTTCTGAAAAAAATATTTCTGGTGCACCAGTTGTAAAAGATGGGAAAGTTGTCGGAGTAATAAGTACCTCGGATATAATAAGGTTTATTAGCATAAAGCTAAAAAAGGAAGAAATATCGCAAGCCCCTTCTTTGAGCTTACTTTTATTCGATTTTATTAAAAGCAGCAAAGACTATTTGACTTTTAAAAAAGAAGTAGGAAGAATATCGAGAACAAAAATAAAGAATGTGATGAGCACAGAAGTTGTTTGTATAAACCCTGAAGCAAGTATAATAGAGGCTGCTTCACTTATGGAAAAGAATGATGTTAATAGGCTACCAGTAGTAGAGAATGAAAAGCTAGTTGGAATAATAACAAGGGAAGATTTGATTAGAGCCCTTATAGAATAAATGACATTCTCCTACCCTTTGGAACCATACTTTTTAACCTTTGATTTGTAAGAAAGCCACTTCCCAAAATTTTTTCTCCAAATTTTACTATTACAAAATTTTGATGTTCACAGTTAACCTTTTTGTTTGGTT
>JAWCMJ010000018.1:1086-2924 GCA_039091285.1 Candidatus Aenigmatarchaeota archaeon | reverse complement strand
CCTGCATAAATTTTATTGCGTTTTTTTCATCTAGAATAACAACATTCTTTATAGCAAGATTTCCAACCATTTCACATCCTTCTATTGTTAAATGGATTTTTTCGTTTTTCTTTAATTTTCCTAAGTTTAGGCCAAAAGAGTTTATATTTAGTCTTGAAAAGTCAAAATCAAGAATTTTTTTACTTACTATCCAAATCTTTTCATCCCTTCCCTTTCCAACTACAAACTTTTCTAAGCTAATTTTTACTCCATAATTTTTCTCAATAATTTTTTCTATTTCTTCCACTTCCTCTCTATTCAAAAAAATTATTTTCTTAGCTTGCATATAAAAAACCCCTCTGTTTTTTGAGAAGGTATTACTCTTATTGATTTGTTCAGGGATTCGTCATATTTTTTGGCTTCAAAATTGACCAAACCAGTAATTGAAGGTAAATCTAAAGCTATTTCTTCGATTTTCAAACCAATTTTTTTGATAGCAAAATCTACAACTTCCTCGTTTTCTGCTGGTTCGATCGAGCAAGTTGAATAAACAAGAATTCCATTCTTTTTTAAACACCTGGAAGCTGAAGAAATTAACCTTTTCTGGAGGTTAGTTAAAGCCTTAATGCTAGTTAAGTTTGTTTGAGTGAAAATCCTCTTCTTAAGCTGGCCTGTTCCTGAACATGGGGCATCTAAAAGTATTTTGTCGAAGCTTAAACCTAACTTCCAGAATCTTTCACCAAAATGTTTTGTTATTATAGTGTTAACAACACCACATCTCTGTAAATTTCCCCTTAACGCCTTTAACCTTTTGTAAGTTATGTCATTAGCTATTATTATTCCTTTGTTTTCCATCATAGCTGCAATTTGAGTCGTTTTTGCTCCTGGAGCAGCGCATAAGTCAAGGACAAAATCTTCAGGTTTAGGGTCAAGAACTAGAGGAGGAATCATGCTAGAAGCGTTTTGAATAAAAAAATAGCCAAGAACATGCTCTAAAGTTTTTGCTATATTTTCTTCAGTTTTTACCCAGAAGCCATCTTTAACCCAAGGTATCCTTTCATACTCATAATTTTTTTCTTCGAAAATCTTTAACACTTTTTCAACTGAAATCTTCAGGGTATTAACTCTAATGTGCCACAACGGCAAAAAGGGCTCGCTAAACTTTTTCTTAAATCCTGGATAAATTTTTTCGTATCTTTCTATATCTAGAACCATAAAATTAGATATTTTTCAAGATTTTAAATAACTAAATAATAAAATAGAGAGAATGAGAGGAGAAGAGGTGTCTGGTAAATGAGTGAATTTAAAATATCTGTAATAACATTACAAAAATTTAAATTGGGCTGGAATTTAAATATCCAACTTAATTTAAATAAATAGTAATAGTGAGAAGTATGAGAGGCGAGTACGAGGAATTACCTTGTCCCTTCTGTGATAAAGGAAGAATACAAGCTTGGTATATTCCAGGGGCAATAAGTGTTAAGAGAGGAAGCTGCAGGTCATTACCAAAATTTTCAAAACACAAAAGTTCTGATGTTTGGATAATAAAGTCTGGATGTAATGTTTGTGGTAAATCAAAAGAAGAAGTTGAGAAAGAGCTGAGAAAAAGAGGGATTATCTAAAATTAAGAGTATTTATAACCTATAACCTTAAGTAACTCATCTATTTTTTTAATGTTAAAATCAGCCTTACCTTTTTCCTTTTTCTCTTGTCCATATTGTGCTAAAGCTGTTCTTAGTCCAACCTTTTTTGCAGGTTCTATGTCTCTTTCAATCGAATCCCCAACCAGAAGAATTTCTTTTGGGCTTAAAGAAAGTTTTTTTATTGCAAGTTTCAAAGGCTCTAAACTTGTTTTTTCC
>JAWCMJ010000018.1:0-1076 GCA_039091285.1 Candidatus Aenigmatarchaeota archaeon | reverse complement strand
AATCAAAGTAATCCTTAATCCCTAAAGAAACAATCCTCTGATAAGCTTTAACCTTAGGAGCATCGGTAACGATAGCAAGTCTTATTCCAAATTTTTTTAGTTTGCTCAAAGTTTGCTTAACTTTTGGATAAGGTTTTAAGAATTCCTTCTTTTTCTCTAAATAGGCTCGAATTCCAGCAGTAAGTATTTTTTCATCCTTACAACTTTGTTCCTCCAAAAATTTTTCAAAGGCTTTATCTGATTCTATTCCTACTCTAAAATAAGTTTTCATAAGTTTTTTGTAGGCTTTTTTGAAAGTAAGGTTCAAACCCCTTTTTATCATTGCCTTAACAGCTGCCTTACAAGCCTCTTTTTTCATCTTCATAAAATCTATAAGAGTATTGTCTAAATCAAAGATTATTGCCTTAACCTTCATAAACTTATTTTATTTCAAACAAAATTAAAATATGCAAGCTCAAGTCTCAATAGAAAGGATAAGTGTCTATGGGTGGGCTTTGGCTTTGATTCTTTCAACAATTTTTATTCTTTATACGATGGGATTAACAAAACCCTGTAAGTTTACCGGGACTCAAATCTCTGGTTTTGCAAATTTTATGGTTTCGGAGGTAAAAATGAATTTAAGCGAAGGAAAGAATATTATGAGTTTAAAGCTGACTAACAACATGGAAACTGCTATCGAAATAGAGGAAAATGGTATTGAAATGGTAAAAGGAGATTTAAAAGGAAGTTCTTTAAACAGCCCTTTAATTATAAAATCTTATGAATCTAGGGATTTTTTAATAGAACAAAGTAGTGGGATTAGTTTTTCAAAAGGAGAATGTTATGATGTAGAAATAATTATAAACTATAAACAAAAAGAGACAAAACATCAGAGTAAAGGAAGAATTTATGGAGTAGTTGACTCTTAAAGCCAGCTTAAAACAATAAAAATCATTTCTTTCTAAAATAGCTTGGCTTTATTTCTGGTCTTGTGTAGTTACATCTTTCACAGTTATATATATCTATGCTTCTTCCAGAATAGCTTTTTTTCATTTTTTTGCCGCATCTTGGACAGACTATTTCTTTTTCTTCTATTA
>JAWCMJ010000017.1:7884-10056 GCA_039091285.1 Candidatus Aenigmatarchaeota archaeon | reverse complement strand
CGATTCTTTACCAACAAATTGTGTTAACATAAGTTTTTGTCCTGCAACCACAGGCTTTGACTATCCAAAGTATGCTAAGTGTAAAGGTGGGGAAATAGGATATTACAACCTTTCTGTTTTTTATGCTACATGTAACTTCAACTGTCTCTTTTGTCAAAATTGGCATTTCAAGTATTTGACTCAAGAATTAAAACCATTGATTTCTGCGAAAGAGCTCGCAAGTAAAGTTAACGAAAAAGTTAATTGTATTTGCTATTTTGGAGGAAACCCCGACCCCCAATTAGTTCATGCTATAGAAACTTCTAGACTTGCTTTGGAAGCAAAGAAAAATGATGTTTTAAGAATTTGCTTGGAATCTAACGGGAATGCAAATTGGAAATTACTTAAAAAGTTTGCAAAAATTTCTTTTGATTCGGGGGGAAACATTAAGTTCGACTTAAAGTTTCCTAATAGTTCAGTCTTAAACTTTGCTCTTTGTGGTGTTTCGAACAAGAAAACTTACGAAAACTTCAAGAGATTAGCTAAGCTTCATAAAAAAAGAGAAATGCCATTTCTAACAGCAAGCACTTTACTCATTCCTGGTTATATAACTGAAGAAGAAATAAGGGAAATTGCCAAATTTATCGCAAGCTTAGATAAAACTATTCCTTATTCTTTGCTTGGTTTTTATCCTCATTTCATGCTAAAAGATTTGCCTCTAACTCCAAGAAAGTTGGTAGAAAATTGCTTAAAGATTACAAAGGAAGAAGGATTGGAGAAAGTAAGAATTGGAAACGAGCACTTATTATCTAATCATTCTATAAACTTATAATACCTATATCCTTTCTCGTTACCAGTCCTTCCAATTCCAACAAGAGCAAACTCTTCTCTTGGAGGTATTATACTCTCCTTTAATTTTTTTCTCCTCCTTCTAATTCCGTGTAAAATGAAAAACTTGCTTTTCGAATCCTTTTCCTTTATCATCTCGTGTAAATCTTCGTATTCTTCTATAGAAATTTTCTTTCTTTTTTCTAACTCATTGAGCATATCAAATTTTTTGGCAGCTTCCTTGTAATTTTCTGAGATAATCCCATCAATAACTAAAGCCGTAGCCCCACTTCCGTAAAAACCTTGACCAATTCTTTTTCCAGCTAGTTCAATTCCAGCTTTATACTCAACCTCAAATAAACTAAGCATCGCTAGACCTATAGACCCTGTGTAAATGTTTGCTACTTCCTCTGGTATTTTAGTCGAGCTTTTAACTTTTTCCTTATAAACATCTTCAAAGAATTTTGTTTTCACAAATTTTCTCCTAAACTCATTATCCGCTTTCATAAAAATTTCATCTTTTAGTATGGTTTCTATGGTTCCTTCCTTGTGTGGCGGTTCTGGACCAATAAGGTTAATTATATCTTTCCAACGAGGAAGGTTTCTCCACTCATGACGCAAAAGAAATGCTAAGGCATATTCTACCATCTTTGGGTAAGGAACATGAAAAACCATCCTATCTATAAAATCTGTAACTGCTTCTCCCTCTTTTAACTGAATTATTTTCTTGCTTAAAACCTTTTCTTTCCAAAAGTCAAAAGCTTCACGCATACAAAACATATAGCATAAGTTTGAATAATGCCCATCAAAGACAGCAGTTATTTTACCAAAAGGCCTAAAAAAATCTCTTTCATTAATAGTTACGTAGGCTGATGTGCCTCTTTCAAAAGATATTAATCGAGGATCTTCAGTTATGAGATAAGCTACTGACCCTCCTCCTTGTGTATACTCTCCTGTTGTACCTATTTCGTATTTTGCTATATCTGTAGCTACAACTATTCCTTTTTTCCCCTCGTTCTCTTTAGCTCTTATCCAATTGCAAACATCATATACAGCATAACCTCCACTTGCACATGCAGCCTTTCTTTCAACACCACCCCATCTTTTACAACTTCCATAACCATAAACTTGCTCAAGCATTCCAATAATATAGGTGTTAGCAGCTTTTGCCTCATCATAAGAAGTTTCTGTTGCTACTTCAAACCTTCCTATGTCTTTAGGTTGAAGGTTATTTTGCTCTAGAAGCCTCATGACCGCCATAGCAGCCATAGTCATAGAATCTTCGTGAGCATCTGGAACAGCCATCTTTTTTATCTTTAAACCCTCTGTTAAGTGCCCTGGACTCATTTTTCTCGATTTTTCAAA
>JAWCMJ010000017.1:0-7807 GCA_039091285.1 Candidatus Aenigmatarchaeota archaeon | reverse complement strand
AAAATCAGACCCATCTATATATAATTTTGGAACATAAATAGCTAGGTCATCTATTCCTACTCTTTGACTCACTCTTAAAAATAGGTAAAACAATTATAAAAACTTAATTTTTGAATTTTCAAATTTTAAATAGCTTAATCGATAATTGCTCTATTAATTTTAAAGGAGTGATAGTATAAGCAAAGTTGTCATAGCAGAAGGAAAAGATGCGGTAAAAAGAACTTATGCTGCCTTGAAATCTTTAGACCTAAGAATGCCAAAAAGATGGGAAAAAATATTAATAAAACCAAATTTGGTTGAACCTCTCCCAAACGATTCAGGAGCTATAACAAGAAAAGAAGTGGTAGAAGGAATAATTCAGTTCTTTGATGATAAAAACTATGATATTTTAATTGGAGAAGGAGCTGCTGTTTATGATACAAAGAAATGTTTAGAAATAGCTGAATATTATGAACTAGAGGAAAAATATAAAGTAAGGCTAATCGACCTTAATAAAGATGAATTCTTGCCTGCAAAAGGAAAATATTGGGATTTTGAAATCTCAAAAATTGCCAAAGAATGTTACTTAGTTTCTGTTGCAGTTTTAAAGGAGCATGCTTTTGAAGTAACTCTTAGTTTAAAGAATTTAATGGGAATTTTAAAGCCAGCCAGAACATATCCTGTAAAGGCTTACATTCATAAAGAAAATGATGAAAGAATTTGGGCAAAAAGACTTTTGGATTTAATAAGAATAGCAAACCCAAAACTAGCTTTGATAGATGCAACTACCTCAATGTTAGGGTCGCATCTCTACGGAAGATTAAAAAATCTAAACTTGACTTTAGCTAGCGAAGATGCTTTAGCTTGTGATTTAGTTGGAGCAAAAATTCTTGGGCATGAAAAAGTTTTTTATTTAGAGCTAGCACTAAAAGAGGGAATTGGAAATAAACCAGAGGAAATTAAAAAGATAAAAATAGATTAACTTCAGATTAGAATAGACTTAAATTGTTTATTTAATCAATTCCTTTCTAAAATTTCGACAAAAGTAAATAATAAATACTTTAGAATTAATCCTAAAGTATGGACGAACTAACTGAATTGGAAGAAAAGGTTTTAGATATAATCAATTATGAAAGTGAAATGTCTAAAACCGGATCAGTCTATTGGGGTTACTTAGAAAGGGTAATAAGAAATCGTCTGGGTGAAAATGTTTACCCAAAAGCATTAATAGAAAATTTATTATATTTGGGTAAAGTAATTTATACTGACAGAAGCCAAAAAGGTTATTTTATTAAACCAACCTCATAAATACTATAAATATCTTTCTTCAACCACAAGCTCAAATGAAAATTTTCGTAATACTTTTCTAATATCTTTTCAAGTTTTCCAGTTAGTATATCTCAAAAAGTTTTTTCACTTTCCTTCACACCCTATTCTTTTTCAATCACTTTCCACTTTATTCAATTCTTACTAAAAAAATGTTTTGTTTGGTTCTTTGCACTGCTTTATACCTTCTTTAAAATTCAAAAAAATTAAATAAAAAATTTAAATTATGAAAGTTTTTGTTGGTTGTTGTGGTTGGGCTTTACCTATGCAGAAATACTTTCAAAAATTTTCTGTTATTGAGTTACAAAGTACTTTTTATAAAATACCAAAAATTAAAACAGTAGAAAAATGGAAGGAAAAAGCCCCAAAAGATTTTATTTTTACGGTTAAGTGTTATCAAGGAATAACCCATCCTATTTCTAGTCCAACTTGGAGAAGAAGTGGCTTGAAAGAAGAAGAATTAAAAAAATTAAACGAGAAGGTCGGGTTTCTTAAAACCACAAAAGAAACTCTTGAATTTTGGGAAAAAAACTCAGAAATTTGTAATATTTTGAATTCACCTGTTTGCTTAATTCAATTGCCAGCGAATTTTAAAGAAAATGAAGAAAACATAAAAAATGTTGAGAAATTCTTTTCAAAAGTTAAAAAAGACAATTTTTCGATTGCTTTGGAGTTAAGAGGATGGAGCGAAAAGGGATTTGAAAATATTTGTAAAAAATTTGACTTGATTTCTTGTGTTGACCCTTTTGCTTTAAAACCTTTGCATTTTTCCAAGAAAAAAATTGCTTATTTTAGATTACATGGGAAGTATGAAAGAGGTAAGATTGATTATAAGCATAAGTACAAGTTGAAAGATTTGGAAAGACTCAAAGAAATTCTTACAAGCCTGAAATTAAAAGAGGCTTTTGTTCTTTTTAATAATTTTTGGATGTATGAAAACGCTGTCCAACTCCAAAACTTTTTAAAAGATTTTAAAGCCTAGCTTAAGAAGTTTTAATATTCTGGGTCAAAATTCATTCTTGAAATCTTTCTCAAGGTATCAAAATCTATAAGTGACATATATATTTCAGCTTCTGGGGGGTATGTATTCAAAATATCATCATTAACTATACTCTTTGCTATCTTTACAGGAGCACTATCTACAAGCTTTTTTTCTCTGAGATTCCTTAATGTTTCACTGACAGCTTCCCTGTATTGAGAGTTATTAAACATACTTTTAAGTTCTTCTTCTGTTCTAAACTTGTGTTTTATAAGAAAGTATAGTATTAATTCTTCCATAAAATCTAGTTTGAATCTATATAATTCTTCTATAGATACTTGTTCGTGTTCTCTCATGAGTTAAAATAAAAACATTAAATTTAAATACTTTATGATAAGGGTAAATAGAAAAACTATTTTCTTTTAAGAATAAAAAATAAAGAAAAAGGCAAATGAATTTATTCAGCTTCTTCTGGAGTTTCTTCTGGTTCTTCTTCTGGAGTTTCTTCTGGTTCTTCTTCTCCCTCTTCCACTTTTTCTACCTTTTCTCCAATCGCAAACCTATTTTTCACTTCTTTTATCTTTATGTGAGTCTTTTCTCCTTTCTTTGTGTTTCCAACAAACACAACAAAATTCTTTATCCTTGCTATTCCGTCACCTCTCGAACCTACTTCATTTATTTCTACATCATACTCTTCCCCAACCTTTATAGGTTTAGGCAAATCAACTCTTTGACCAAATCTTTTAAAACCCCTTCTTTCAAACTTTGGCATTTCAAAACCTCCTTTACTTTCTACTCAGAATTGAAAAATCTGAGTAGTTAATTACAGAAAAAGCATTATCCTTTTACTCAACCTCCACTTATTTCTTCTTATTTTATATATTTAAGCTTATCGTTACTTTAAAGTAATTAGATTTAAAAAGAATTTTAAAAAGTTTAAAAATTTAACTTCCTAACTTTTTTTGATGCCTAATAGCAACGATGTAGAAGAATTATACATAAATTCAGTAAAAAAGTTAAGGTCAAGTTTTCCAAAGTTTGTAATATTTTTAGGTTTAGCATACATAGTCTGGCTCCTTTTTTCTTACTTCTTCTTTCCACTTAGCAAGGAAAGCACTTTGGGAAGCATAGAAGTTGTTAGACTTGACAGCCTCCTAATTATCTCAGCTGTAGTTGTTTTGATTCTTGCCTCTTTTGTAGAGATAAAAAACTTTTCGGATGCTTGTGCAGGTTTAGTAACCTCATACATTTCTTCCTCAGCAGGAAAAATAGAGGGGCTGAGAGTAAGAAAAGTAAGAAGGGCTTTCAGAACAACTTTTTACATTTTACCTTTCACTGTAGCTTACTTAATATTTTCAAACTTTTTAGAGCAAACCATTCCTTTGCTGACGACTATAATTCCTCTTATTATTGTAATTTGGGTTGTAATAGCTTCTATTCTCTTAGCCATGGTTTTAGGCTTAGAGCTTGAGGAAGCAGCAAACAATTTTATTGAAAGAATAAAAAAAATAAAAAAGAAATGATTCTCTAATAGAAAACTTTATTATTTTATCTAACTATATTTTACTTGATAAGAATGCCCAAGCCTTTCAAAAAATCAAGCATTTTTTCTATGGAAATTAATCTAGGCTTGGGGCTGTAAGGGATGATCCTTTTAATTCTCTATTAAATGGAGACCAAGCAGATATAGAGTTTTGTGAAATCTGTGAACTAGAAACAGAAGAAATAGTTAAAGCAAATTCTTTTAATGTTTGTAAAAATTGTGCAGAAGATTTGGGGCTAAAAGAAATTGAAGGAGATAATCCTGAAAGGTGTGTGGTTTGTGATTGGCCTATAAACAGAAAATTAAGCAAAGAAAAGGTGAGAAAATTTTTGAAAGGAATAAACAACTGGCTAAAACAAAACTCTTCTAAAGAAATCATAGAAAGAATAGAAAAAAGGTTAAGCTTTCTTGAGAATAAAAAATTAAATATTTGTAGGTATGATTTTTTTATTCTGATAAAAGAAACAATTGAAAGTGAAAATCAAGAATTAGGAGAAAAATTTGAAAAAATTCTGAAGGCTTTTGATTTTTGGGGAAGCTTAATAAGCTAAAAGTTTAATTAAAAAATTATGACAAGAAAGCTTTTTTGGGAGGATTCTTATCTAAAAGAATTTGAAGCTAAGGTTATTAGAATAGAAGAGAATAAAATTATTCTTGACCAAACCTGCTTTTATCCAAGAGGTGGAGGTCAACCTTGTGATGTAGGAGAAATAGAAGGAATAAAAGTTCTTGAAACCTTGAAAGAGGGAGAAGAAATTATTCATTTTTTAGAAAAAAAACCTTCCTTTAAAGTTAACGATGTAGTTAAAGGGAAGATTGATTGGGAAAGGAGATATAAACTTATGAGAATGCACACAGCTGCTCATATTATAAGTGCTGTTATTAACAAAGAAACAGGAGCTCTAATAACAGGAAATCAACTTGATCTAGAAAAATCAAGGATTGATTACAGCCTTGAAAATTTTGATAGGAATTTAATAGAAAAGTGCATAGAAAAGGCTAACGAGATAGCTTATAAAGGATTGGAAGTCAAATCCTACTTTCTAAAGAGAGAAGACGCAGAGAAAATTCCAAGTATCACAAAGCTCGCAAAAGGTTTACCAAACTTGGAAGAATTTAGAATAGTTGAAATAGTTGGTTTAGACCTACAAGCTGATGGAGGAACCCATGTAAAAAACACTAGGGAAATAGGAGAAATAAAAATAGCTGAAATGGAAAATAAAGGAAAAGATAATAGAAGAATTTATTTCTTTCTAAAATAGCTTGGCTTTATTTCTGCTTTTGAGTATCCACATCTTTTACAATCATATATATCTATGCTTCTTCCAGAATAGCTTTTTTTCATTTTTTTGCCGCATCTTGGACAGACTATTTCTTTTTCTTCGATTATAAATTCTTCTTTTGGCTTAGCTCTTTTTCTGAAGTAAAAGAAGAGTAAAAAGGGAATGCATGCTATTATAGGAATTGTTACGTATAAAATCTGAAATTCTTTCTTTTCTTCCTCGCATTCTTCTGTTTCTGTATACCCCAAGCATTCAAACCCTGTTTCTTCGCTGCATGCATAAGAAGTCCTGTTTCTTTCTCCTTGAACGCATTTACTCCATTCGCTTGGTTCAGGGCAAACAGGGCATTCAGGAGGAGGCAAAGATATCTTTTCTTCTCCTGCTATGGCAAAGAGTGAAAGGCTAGGAAGAGTTGATTCAAAGTAAATGAAGTAAGAGTCCTCTTCTATTTTATAAGTGTTTAGTTTTTCCCAGGAAGTTGTGAGGACGTAAAGACCTATTGTACTAGCGTTTATGTTGCTAGAATAAATCCAAGACTTTTCTACCTTAAACCTTGCTGTTATTTTTTCCAGGTTTTTTTCGTTAAGGTTTTCATTTGAAAATTCTAGGTAATAATAGGGCTTTTTTTCTATCCTTATTGTTTGGTCTAAATAAGATTCGGGAATTCTTTTTATTCTTATTATGAAGTTGTAGATTGTTGAGTTTGCTTTTATTGTTAGGTTGTAAAGGATAAAGTTTGGAATAGTGAAATTTCTTGTCTGATACTTTTCTATACACTTGACTATTATGCTTGCGTTTTTTTCTTGGCTTATGACTTCAAAGTCTTTAGGGCATTCGGGAGGAGGAGTAGGAGGAGAAGGTGGTTGTGTAACTGAAACGCAAACGTTATTCTGGCAGACTTTTCCTTCTGCGCATCCACAAGAGCTTCCGCAACAACCAGAAGAGCCAGGGCAAGGACAGTCTTGGCAATGGCAATCCTCTCCTTGGTCGCAAATCCTGTTACCGCAATAAGCTTCGGAAGAAGTTACATAGTTATAATCTAAAGAAGAAGCCCAGTTGTTGTTAGTGTCGTTAGCATAGACTTTCCATCTTATTTTACATCCTACTGTTTCGTTGATTGTTACTGTAAAGTTGCTCCATGCTTGGTTTCCTGATAAGCTAATAATAGAAACGTTTTGAAATTCTCCTGTGCAGTTGTCAAAGCTGAAAATAGCATGGCTTAATTGATAGTTGTCCTGCCAGAATAGGTTGTGGGAGATTGCTGAACCTTGTTTTGTTGAGTTTACAGAAGCTAAAGAATACTGAGGGGGATAATCATCTATGACTTTAATGTAATAGGTTAAGCCTGTTGAGTTGGCTGTGTAGTTTTGATTGCCGGAGGAGTTTCCTTTGTAGCTGTGCTCCCCTAAGGATAGTATTGTAGTTCTTGGGTTGCTTACTGGCAAGTTGTCTTCGTATAAGTATAAAGTTCCTGAGTTTGGATATAAAGCACTAACGTTGGCGGTAGTTTGGGTTCCTGCTATTACAGTTATGTTTTGGTTTTTGAAGGTTCCTGTAGAATTGATAAAGTAGATATCCAAAGGATTGGGTGCTTTGTTTATTGTTCTGTGTTGATTTAATAAGCTTCCTGATGTGTAGTTTTGGGTTTCTGAAATTATACAAGAGTAATTGTAAGTTCCTGCTCCTAGTATTATGGAGGATTCGTTTATTGGAGAGAATGTTCCTGATGCTACTTGGGTGGAATTTCTAAATAGAGTTAGAGTGGAAGAAGGATCACCTGATATTCTTCCACATCCTGTTTGGGTTAATGTTAGATAGGTTACTGGTGTTAGTGGAGCTATCGAAAGGGAAGGAGATGCTTTGTTGATTAGCACATAGTAAGTTATTCCAGAAGAGTTAGCGGAATAGTTTTGATTGCCAGAAGAGTTGGCTTTGTAAGAATAAGTCCCATTACCAAGAACAATTTGTTCTGTTACTGAGTTCAAAGCTGAGGCTACTATTATATTGTTTCGGTAGAGATAGACAATTCCTATTCCTATGCCTGTTGAGTTTATTGCTTCTGGGTAAGTGTAAGATTTGTTTGAGTTTAGTGTTCCGTTAAAGTATAAATTTACTAGGTTAGGGGCTTTGTTTATTGTATAGCTATCTGATAAGCTTGCCCACGAATTTGAAGAATCATTAGCAAACCATTTATAGTTGTAAGTTCCTGCTGCTAAATCAATTTTTGCTATAGAGTAGTTTCTACACGTAGAATTATAAATAATATAATTAATTACTGTTGTATTCTGGTTACTCCACTCGAATAGAACTGTTGATATGTCTGATTCTCCATTTGGATCACAAGCTGTTATGTTAAAGTAATAGTTAGCTCTTTGAGAATAGGTTGGTAAAGATGGGCTCTCTAAAGAATAAGCAAGAATTGGTGGAAATTGAGTAGTTTCTAAATATTCGTCACTTAAAGGCAAATAATCAATATTAGTAGCTGATAAAGTGTAAGGAGAATCACAAAAGCCATCTTTATCGGAATCTTGACAAGTATCTGAATAACCATTATTATTAGAGTTTGTCCAGTAATTCCCTCCTACTTGATTTCCAGGAGAATAAATTCTTTGGCCTAGTTGCTTTGTAGTGTTCCAGAAGTTTTTATATACATTTCCTTCGAAATAGAAGTTTATAGAGTTATTAAAGAAATTGTTA
>JAWCMJ010000016.1:0-10770 GCA_039091285.1 Candidatus Aenigmatarchaeota archaeon | reverse complement strand
ATCCCAGTCTAACTCATAGTGAAATTCAAGTATTCTTTCTCTGAAGGTGTTTATTAGAAAATCTACTTTCTTCTTTCTCCACATATCTCTCGCAATATTTCCTATCAAACCAATTCTTAACCTTAATTCTTTTCTTCCTCTGTATGTTGCAGTAGCAGTATATCCTTCTGATAATAGCTCCGCTAAGAATGAAGCTACCCTATTTGCTTTAGCTTGGGATAAACTTCCAAAAGTAGATACAAGATCGTTAAAACACCATATCCTATTGTTCAGCTCTGCTTCTGAGAATTCCTTTACTATTCCATAATCTGTAAACCAAGAAGGCATAAGTTTGGTTTCATTAGGAAACATGGTTAGGATATCATTCATTACAGAACTCTTGAAATGGCCAGAAGGAGAAATTACCAGAATGGAAATTGGTCTTACGTTTAATGTTTTGATGGAAGCTACAGATATGCATTCGAATAATCCTAAATAACCTAGACAAAACTTCTTCTGAAAATAATTGTAAATCTGCTGAGATACTTTACAGTCTTTAGGAAACTTATCCATTAACATCACTCTTATTCTTCAGTAGAAGTGAATCCAACTTTTCTATTCCTTCTTTAATTTTTGAATAAGCTTCTTTCAATTCAAACCTAAAAACAACAGTATACTCTCCACAGTTCTCACACTTTAATACAGGAATAAAAACAGATGCCTCAGTTTCTGATTTAATATTTTCAGCTGAGGCATCCTCTACATCTACACCAAAACCAGTCTTAGTAATGCTGATATTCACCTGTTTACCGATCTTTTCATTTAAGGAATTTCTTAAATTTTCCAGTTGTTTATACTCTTTTCTGAAGAAAGGAATTCTGACTTTCTCTAATTCAACCAAGAAATACTTGTTTCCTTTCTTAGATTCCTTAATATCGCTTATATCACTTAGGATTACTGAAGATAATTTTATATTCTCTTGTTTACTGTATCTATTCTGGCTCTGGTGTTTTGTTTCTTCTTCCATTTTCTATTCACCTCCCTTATCCTTACCAGAAGTCAAAGGTATCTTCACTTTTAAGACCATGCTCTGAGGAATAGCTAAGAGATTAGAAGGAGTTCTCACATAGATGTATAGAGAATCAGTGCTTTCAAGAATTCCTATAGCTTGTACTATGTTTCCTGATTCTGTGTAGATTACCTTCACTTCTTTACCCAAGAATTCTTCAAGCTTCACTTCACTCTAACCTCTTCTCGATCTATTACAGACCTAGAACGATAATATAAAGGTATCATTTTGCTTTGATTTTTATACTACCAAAAGTCTTTTAAAGTTTAGAAATAATATTTTTAGTATGACTAAAAGAAGAGTTAAGTTGGGAAGACCTAAAGGGAGAAAATACGAAAAACTTTCTGTAAGTTTACCTAAAGGCATAGTTGAATCTTTGAATGAGATGGAGAAGAAAGGTATAATTAAGAACAAATCTCAGTTTATCGCTGAATTGCTAGATTCTTATCTTTACTTGAAAGATCCTGAGTTAGTTGAGGGGATAGATAAAATGAGAGAAACTGTCAGACCTATTTATATTCTACTAGATAGACTTGTAGATGTAGCTAGAAATAAGAAAGAAAATACTGATTTACAAGATGTATTTAAAGTTTTCATGGAAGTGGCACGATTAAGAGAATCAGGTAAATTAAAATGAATAACATCTCTGATAATGAAGAGGAAGGGAATCGAGGAAAGGGAAACCTAGGTTTCCCTGTCTTTAGGTTCAAATCCCAGCAACCCCATCTCAATCTCCATCCTAAGTTTTAAAGATATTCTAAGAAGAGTGAGAGGAGAAAGGTCTAAGAAAATTCTGTTATTGCTGGAAGAGAAAGGACCACTAAGCTCTTTTGAGGTTTCTAATTTTTTAGGTGCTAAGAGTGAGAAAGAGAGAAAATATGCCCAAAATACTCTTTGTAAGTTGTATAGAAAGGGTTATTTAACCAGAAGTTCTTGTTTAGCTGGTACTTATGGTTATATTTACGCTTTGTTAAAGGATTATGATAAAATCAACACTAAATTGTTTAACCTTTGTTCTTCTAGAGTAAGAGAGGCCTTGAAACTAATACTATCTTCTCTAGGGTATTTACCTACGAAGAATTAAGAACTAAGACTGGCTTAACTGTGGATGAGATGGAAAATTAGCTTAGAAGAACTTTTTCCAATTGGGATTATGTTAAGCCTGAGAGGTACAAAGGGTTTATTGTATTCTATAGGATGATATTACTATTCTGGAATAGACAAGAGTATAGATGAGATCAAGTCTAAGATAAGAATAGAAGGATTGAAACTTGAGAGAAAAGTCTTTAGTTTCTTAGAAAAATTATGCAATTATCTTAAAAAGTAAAGGAACACCTCGGTACTCCTGAAGGTAAGTCTAGATGAAAAAGGACCTTGGGATAGAACAACGATATCTGAAAATTTAACAGAATATAAGCAGAACGGAGCTCGGAAGCATGAGGATGATTTAACAATAGATCAAATGATAACTACAGAAGGTGGTGAAGGAGAAGTGCAACCAGGACAAATGAGAATAGTTTTTTCAACCTCTATAATTCCAAATGAAGAAAGTGAACTTAAGATAAGACTAATTAATAACCAAGACGTTGATATAACTTATGCTATTTCCAATGTTAAAATTGCAGACGAACTTGTTTTAGAACCTAATTTAAGACAATGCCAAGAAAATGAACCAGAATATCAAGAAAGTAGCCATACTTGCTAAAATTATTATCGGGATTCCGATTGCGACAAAAACAATACTTTTATTACTAGTACTAGGCCTTTTCCATGATATAATCCCAGAGATTGCAATGCATACATCGAAAATTATTATGATTAAGCCAACCATTATCTGTTCTGCTGAAACAGTTGTTATTGTTACTTCTTCATCAAAAAGTACTGGTAGGGATAGAGTTTTATAGGAAAAAATAAATCAACAAGAATGAATGCAAAGAAAAGAATGATAAAACTAACCCAGATAATTTTGTCTCTTTGTCTTTTGAGCTTTTTCCAATTTATAGCTAGCACGTAGATTAATACAAAAGGTATCAATAGTCTACTTATTAAAGATAGGTTAATCATAATTAAATTTTTCTTTTAGAATAAAATAAACTTTTAAATTTAGAATTTCAAATTTAAATATGAAAGAGTATTGGTTCGGATTAATTGCAATTTTAACAATGGTTTTTTTATCTGGATGCGTACAACAAGGCCCTTCGGATGCTGAATTAATGTCTAAAGCTTTAGTTCAGAAAGACCCATCGTTTTGTGGGAAAGTAAGTGACCTACAAAATAGGAACAAATGCTATTATGATTTAGGTTTACGCACTTTGAACGTTTAAATCTGTGAATTTATCACTGACGTTTCTTTGAAACAAGACTGTATCGGTACAAGACTTCAAAAAGCAGCAAGAATTTATGATAAAGAGCACCCACTTGGAACTATATGTGCTGCTGCTGCAGATTGGATCGAAGAGTACTTTGCTCAACACACATTAGGATATGTAAAAGGGGTAATGAAACCTATTACGTATGGACCTCATCTTTTTGAGTTGGGAGATGATTTAGCTTATTATTATTGTTATTCTAATTATTCCTCTCCATTCTTCGAGAGTATAAAAGGTTGTATTGATTATGGAGAAGTTTTGGATTTTACAAGGATGAGAGAGGTTAAAGAATTTAATTTAACTATCAGCGTTTGTTCCATGAAAGACTCTGAAAAAGTAAGCCAATCACTCCTTGCGAACAATTCGGCTGCTTGTAATATAATAACAGATTCAAATGATAAAAAATTGTGTGAAGATCTATAGATTTAGAGAAACCTATAGACAATAACTTAATCTAAGGGAAAAAGATTTTAGAGTGCTTAATTAATAATTATATTTGATTATTCTTCAAGTATTTTTGTTTCTAAGATTTTACTAAATTTAAAATTAATGTCTTAAACAGTTAAAGAATTAGTTGAGTATTTTACGCTACTTTCAAGGTTCTTTTCTTTTTGTTGTAGATAAACTTTTCTAACACTTGGTTTATTCTCCGTGAAAGTATAAGCTTGTTATTCTTTTCATTATATTCTATTAATCCATAGGACATAGAAGCAAAAACAAGAAGCTCTTTATCTATATCTTCCTCACCAAATTCAAATAAACTCTTTATCTTTTCATAAACCTTCACGTTTCTTTGTAATTTAAAAATATTAAAGAAATATTTGATTAAAGCGTAAAACTTTTCTAAATAATGCTCCTTTAATGTTTTTTTATTCATAACTTTTTTTATTGACTTACCAGAAAATTTATCGTAGATTTCGTCGCTACCTTTTTCTTCAAAATAAAAGTTGAATAGAATTTCAGACAATTTTTTTATTGCTTCCTTTTCGTTCTCCATATTTTCAATACTGACCTTAAAATTTAAATTTTAATGTATTTATGGTAGCATAGATAAACCATTTAAATGTTAAAGAGTGGTCTGTTCTTCTTTTTTCTTAACTTCTAACTGTTCTTTAATTTTATAAGCAGTTTTTTCCCCAACAAGCTTAACCAAACTTCCAAGAGGAATTTTTTTCAAGTCAGAAACAGTTTTTATTCCAGAGTTAAACAATTTTCTTGCCCTCATTCTTCCTATTCCTTTTAGTCTAACAAAAGGTAAAAGCTCTTCCTTTACTCCATACTCAAGTCTAACTCTAAGCTTTCTTATAGGTAAAAGTAATTTTTTGTAGTTTAAAAGTAAAGAAAGCTCTTGTAAAGAATAAACAAGCCAATCTACAATTTCTCTTCTCACATAAAATTCTCCCGGTGCAACTCTGAACTTTGTTAGAATTTCTTCTTCGCTTGCTTCATTTATCCATGTTTCAAACATCAATGCTGTTTTAACGCTTCTCAAAAAATCATCAAACTCCAAATCCCATTCTTTTGGTATTTCTTGTAAAAATAAGTTTTCTCTTTCAGCAATTTTTTCATTTAATTCAGAAAATTCTCCTGTTCTTATGTTAAGTAAAGGTCTCATTTCAGTTGTTTTTGAAACAACCTGTAAAAAACTGAACGGTTGGGTTTCTTTTTTTATCGCTCTATTTAGGCATTCAATGAAATAATTAGCAGTTAGTGGGTCAATATAAAGCTCAGAAACTCTTTTTCCAATTTTTGTAGCAAAAAGCTTTTCCTTTTTTCTTTCGATAAACTTCCATTTTTCAAGCATCTCTAAAATTTCTAAAATTTTTTCTTCTATAAATGAAACATTACCATACTGAAAAGCAAAAAATGTTTTTGAAAAAAATTCTAACAAAGATTTTTCTGACTTACAAAATTCACTTGCGATTAAAGCTAGAGTATGCATTCTTAAAGATGGTTCTGCAGCAAGTTTTGACTGAATTTCTTCTGGTTCCCCCATTATAAAATGGTCGTAAAGCTCTTGAGCTTCCTCTTCTGACCTGGCTATTAAAATTGCTTCACCAAAAGGCGACCACTCTGGTCTTCCTGCTCTTCCTTTCATTTGGTAATAATCCAAAACTGGAATGTAGACTGCACCAACCCCAGGATAATAACGTTTAACATCTTTTATAATAACCCTGTCTGCCGGGAAAGAAACTCCCATAGCTAAAGTTGGAGTACAGCAAATAACTTTAATTATCCTTTTTTTAAAATTCTCTTCTATCATTCTTTTCTGGCTTCCTAACAAGCCAGCATGATGGAACGCCACCCCATTTTTGATGCATTTGCTAAGTTTTTTACACTGATTTGTTGGGAATTCTAAAACGTTCAAAACCTCTTCAGAAATTTTTTCCAATTCTTTCTCTTCATTTCCATTTAGGAAATTCTTAACTATTCCACAAAGTTTTTCTGCTAAACTTTCCGCTTTTCTTCTGGTTGAAACTAAGAAAAAAACTTGCCAATTCTGTTTTAAAGTGTTTTCAACTATGGCTTCTTCTAAAGTTAAACCCCTACTTAACTCATAACCTTTTTTATCTAGAAAATTTATCTTATAATCAAAACAAACACCTTCGTAAAGTTTAACTGGTCTAAAATCGCTTTTTATTAGTTTAGCATCAAGCCAGTTTGCTATTTCTTCTGCATTTTTAATAGAAGCACTTAAAGCTAAAAACTGAGCTTTTGGAACTATACTTCTTAACCTTGTAAGTAAAATTTCAAACGTTGGACCACGGGAAGGGTCTTGTAAAAGATGGATTTCATCTGCAATTATTAACTCTATTTCCTCAACCCATTCTACACCATGTCTTATTAAACTGTCTAACTTTTCTGAAGTGACGACTATTATATCTTGGGTTTTTAACCAAGGGTCTGTTTCATCAAAATCACCTACAGAAATTGCAACCTTAAACCTTTCTTGAAAGATGCTTTTGAAAAGGTTGAACTTTTCGTTTGCTAAAGCAACCAAAGGAACTATATACACGATTTTGCATCTATGCCTTGAAAGTTTTTTTATAGTTGCAAGGATTGCTATAAGAGTTTTACCGGCAGCGGTTGGGACCGAAAGAACAAGATTCTTTCCTTCAAGAAGACCTTTTTTTACTGCTTGCTCTTGAGGTGGGTAAAGTTTTTCTATTCCAAACTCTTTGAATTTTTCTACGTAAAATTCATCAATCCCAAAATTTTTCAATTCTTCTACTTTCATTTCAACCATTTATTCTTTTACAATTTAACAACTTAAGCCTTCACAAGAACTTATACTTTTATTTTTAAAAATAAAAGTGAATTTAGAAAAAGTAATTAATATTTTTAGGTGAAAAAAATGGAAAAACTAACTTGTCTTGGTTTTGAAGGTACTGCACAAATTTAAGTTGCAGAAATACCTTTGGTGTTGGAATAATTGACGAAGAAGGGAAAATTCTAGCTGATGAAAGAGATGTCTACACCCCAAAAATTGGAAAAGGAATTGTGCCAAAAGAAGCAAAGGAACATCATGAAAAAGTTGCAGAAAGTGTCTTAAATAATGCTCTAGAAAAATCTAAACTTGAGTTGGAGGAAATAGATGTCATCGCATATTCTGCTGGTCCTGGACTCCCACTCCCATTAACTTTTACTGCAAAATTTTCTTCAACACTTTCAAAAAAATACAACAAACCTTTGATTCCTATAAATCATTGTTGTGCCCATTTGGAAATAGGTAAACTGATAACTGAAGCCAAAGACCCCATTTTTGTTTATCTCTCAGGTGGTAACACACAAATAATTGCTTTTGTTGAAGGAAGATATAGAATATTTGGAGAAACAGAAGACGTGCCAGTAGGAAATTGCTTAGATATGGTTGCAAGAGAAATGAAACTATCTATGCCAGGTGGGTTAGAAATAGAGAAACTAGCAAAGAGTGGAAGAAATTATGTTGAACTGCCTTATGTAGTTAAAGGAATGGATGTTTCTTTTTCTGGTATAGTAACAGCGGCCCTAAAATTACTTAAAAGGGGAATACTAAAAGAGGATTTGGCCTATTCTTTACAGGAGACCTGTTTTTCTATGTTAACTGAAGTTACAGAAAGAGCTTTAGCTCATACTAATAAAAAAGAAGTTTTGTTGGTTGGTGGGGTTGCTGCGAACAAAAGATTGCAAGAAATGATGGGAATTATGTGTAAAGAAAGAGGAGCAAAAATGTATTTTGTTCCTGAGAAATACTCTGGGGATAATGGAACACAAATAGCTTGGGTTGGTATGTTAGCCTATAAATCTGGATGGAAACCTAGTTTTAAAGATAAAATTAACCCAAAATGGAGAATAGATGAGGTTGAAGTTACTTGGTTTATCTGAAATTAAATTAACTCACTTTCTGAAACTATGACAAAATCTCCTACTGATTTTACTGCACTAAAAGGAATTAAAACCCTTCCTTTCTCGTCTGTTTTTAGATTCATTTCTGATAAGTACCTTGTTGGTTCATCAACTATTAGGTTAAGCAATTCACCACTTTCTGTTACAAAATCAACATTAGCTACAACCCCAAATTTTCTTCCCGTTTCTTCACTAACCACATTCTTGCCAATAATGTCTGCAGCTCTAACTTTAGCTTCTCCTACCAAAACCATCACCTTAATAAAATATAGTAATTATTATTTTTATTCTTTCACAAGAGATAAAAATTATGGTCAGATGCTTTATTGGAATTCTTTTACCTGAAGAAATAAAAGAAAGCATTATAAAAGTTGTTGAAAAAATAAGAAATCTTCCTTTAGAGTGTAAGTTCGTCGAGAAAGATAACTTACACATTTGTTTATCTTTTTTGAGTGAAATTAGTGAAAGTGAGATTGAAAAAATTTCTAAAGATTTAGAAACAATATCTTTAGGTTTTAAACCTTTTGATGTTTTCATCAAAGGAATAAAATTAATACCAAACGAGAGTTTTTTAAGAGTCATAGCTTTAGATGTTTTAGACCAAACAGGAAGAATTGAAAGTTTAAGGAAGGGAATTGTAAAAATAATAGGTGGAGACTCGAAACCTCCTCACATTACTTTATGCAGAATAAAAAATGTGAAGAAAAAAGAGCTTACTTTACAGAATTTAAAAAAGTTGGGTAGTTTAGAAATTGGTAGATTTAAAATAGAAAAAATTCAATTAATTAAAAGTGAGTTAAGAAGAGAAGGGCCAATTTATTCTGTTATACATGAAAGTAAGTTTAGCCAGTAATTGTTATTTTGATTTCCCAAAATAAGTCAATAAACCTCTTAAAATAAAAAACACACCAACTATTGCGACCGATTCAGTGTAGTACTGCAAGAAATAAGTGGGTTGTTGATAAACTGTTCTGTAAAATCCAGCTATTTGTGAGAGAAATATAAAAAGGAACCCTACCGATAAGTAATACCATGTTGGTGGAACTTCTTTTGTTTTCTTTTTTACCATTAAAAGGTTTATGAGAGAAATTATAAACGAAAAAAATGCTAAAATTAAATTTACTATTACTAACATCATATTTTTTTCACCACTCTAAACATTTCTAAGTTTAAGATAAATAAAAACAAAAGACCTATCAGCATTAATGTTTCTGATTTTTTAGCTAAATCCTCCACCCAAACTAAAAATGTTGGTGAATTGAATGAAAGTATTCCATGGTAACTGTCTAGAAGCTTGGAAAAAGAAAAGAAAAGAAAACCAAGAAGTAATAAGACTGGAATAATCATAAGCTCTTTTCTAAGTTTAAACGTAAATCCTGACAAAAAGAAAACAATTATTAGACTACCTAACCCAACCAAGAAATTAGCTTCCGAGCAGATACATGGTGGATTAATCCACCAAGGAATTGCTTTTTCAATGTTTAACATAGTTTCGAAAGGAACTGCTTTAATAAGTAGTGAAGGAATAAAAAAAGAAAGTAATGAAAAAATTCCAAAGATCACGCTAAAAACTTTACCTTTAATTCCTGCCTTTTTCAAACCAAAAAAGAAAAGACCTAAAACAGAAAAAGCTAATACAAAAACTAATGAAGTAGTGGAACCAAGAGAATAATAATTTATAGGACCTAAAATACCTGCCCCCAAGCTATCAAAGATTCCAAAAAGAAGTGTGGAGATCATAAAAGAAAGAAAAACCTTCTCCAATTTTGTAAGATCTTTAAAGAAGGTTGTAGTAAATATAAAACCTGGTAAAGTAAATAAAAAGAAGAATACAACAAGTTGAAGAGAAACTTCAACTGGTTCAAACATTTCCATACCTATAACTAGAAGTAATTCTGGTGTTTGCTCTGGGATTTTTAAAGCTAATCCTTGAACAAAAAACAAGAAATTAAATAAACCTAAGATTAGAAGAAGCTTTTCTCTTGTTTGCATATTTTAACCTCAAATATTATTAAAAGTTATTTTAACTTAAAGTTAATCCTTAACGTAATTCGCCAGGAACTTTCAGGCCTGGATGTTTTTTTAACACTTCTTTTATATGAGGTTTCACCAAAGCTGTAACAAGCCCAAAACCATATTTTTTATACTCTTGGTAAAGGGTCTCAAACGCTTCTTCACCATTAACAACTTTTACCACATTGCCTTTATCATCAATTTCTAAACCTTTAATTTCTTTTGCTATAGTAATAGCAACCTTACCTACTATTTTTTCTTCACATTTTATCAGAGTTGAGATTAAAACTCTATACCCATTTTCATTTTCTTTGGTCATATCTCTTCTAAAATATTTTAGTTTATTAAATTTAAGTAACGCTTTTATAATTGTTTGGTAAACTCAGTTAGCTCTTTAGTTTTGACTTCTGGTTTATACTGCTCGATAGAAACTCTTTCTCTCAAAGCTTTGAAAATTTCTTTTTTTGTTAGCTCTTCTACTTCCTTACCTTCTGGTGCTCTTGCTATATAATCAATTTCTCCAAGGTTAAGAAGTTCTTTTATTATTAGTTCCCCTCCTCTGTCACCGTCTACAAAAAGGGTTGATATTTTTTCTTTTGTCAAATCTATTATTGTTTTAGGTATTGTTGCTCCTCCTATACCTATAACATTTTTTATTCCATTTTTCAAAAGATTTATAACATCTGCTCTTCCTTCAACAATTATTATTTCATCAGAATTTTTAATTTCTGGACCACAAGGTAAGCCTTGATATTCTTCTACTTGAGTAGCTCTTATATTTTCTCTAATTATTTCTGTTATCTTTGAAGTTGTTGGAATTTCTTCACTTAAAAGTTTTTGTAGAATATCGTTAGCTCTTTGAATCACATAATCCCTTTTAACGTTTCTCACATCTTTTACAGATTTTACTTTCACTTTAGAATTGCATGGACCAATCATTTCTATCGTCTCGAA
>JAWCMJ010000015.1:10821-11566 GCA_039091285.1 Candidatus Aenigmatarchaeota archaeon | reverse complement strand
AAATAATAAGCATAGATGCTCCTCTTGCTTTGCCAAAAGGAAGACCGAGCCTTTCAAAAAAGTACAAGAATTGTCCTCATTTAAGGGAATGCGATAGGGAATTGATAAGAATGAGAATAAAGTTTTTTCCTATAACACTTGGGCCGATGAGGAAATTAACAGAAAGAGGAATTAGATTAAAAAAAAATTTAGAAGAAAGGGGTTTTGAAGTTATAGAAACTTTTCCTGGAGCTGCTCAAGACCTGCTAAAAATACCAAGAAGAAAAGAAAAAGAAAAGTTGAGAAAAGGTTTGATAAAACTTGGAATAAAGGGAATAAAAGAGAAAATAACTGAGCATGAATTGGATGCTATAACTTGTGCTTTTGTAGGTAAACTTTACTTAGAAGGAAATTATTCTGCCTTAGGAAGAAAAGAAGAGGTATTGATGATCCTTCCAAAGTTTAAAGATTAAACCTCAAGAACAGCCTTTATCCTTCTTATCCCAGCAGCAACCCCTTCTTCTTTAATTATCTTAAAATTTCCTAATTCTTTTGTGTTTTTTACATGAGGACCGCCACAAATTTCAACTGAAAAGTTACCTATAAAATAAACAGAAACCTTTTCTCCATACTTATACTCAAAAACTGCCTGTGCCCCTCTTCTCTTTGCTTCTTCTAGCGTCATTTCTTCTCTCCAAACAGGCAAACCTTTTCTTATTTGCTCGTTAACCAAACTCTCGATTTTTTTAATTTCTTCTTGTGTTAG
>JAWCMJ010000015.1:0-10811 GCA_039091285.1 Candidatus Aenigmatarchaeota archaeon | reverse complement strand
AAAATCAAACCTAAGTCTTTCAGGAGTAATGTTAGAGCCCTTTTGGACTATATCCTTTCTTTTCAAAACCCTTCTTATTGCTTCGTTGAGCAAGTGAGTTGCTGTATGAAGCTTAACTGTTTTTTCTGAAGCGTCCACCAAACCACCTTTGAACTTTTTCTCTGCTCCTACTCTCGAAATTTCTTTGTGTTTTTCGTACTCCTTTCTAAAACTTTCTTCATCGATTTCTATCCCCCTTTCTTTCGCAAGTTCTTTTGTCATCTCAAAAGGGAAACCAAAGCTTTGAAAAAGAAGAAAAGCATCCTTTCCGCTAATTTTTTTATTCTTGGCCAATTCCTTGAACTTCCTCAAACCTTTTGAGAGAGTGTTCATAAACTTATTCTCTTCCTTGCTCATCTCTTCAAGAATAAATTTTTCCTTTTCTTTTAGTAAAGGATACCTTTTCTTATAAACCTCAAAAACAACTTTTGCCACTTCTCCAATAAACCCTTTCTCTATTCCTAAAAGCATTCCATGCCTTATAGCCCTTCTTATAAGTCTTCTCAAGATATACCCCCTATCAACGTTACTTGGCAACACTGGGGTTTCATCACCAAGAATAAAGGTTGAAGCTCTTAAATGGTCTGTAATAATTCTTATGGAAACCTCCTGTCCCTTGTTTGGTTTTTCTATTCTCGCAATCTCTTTTATCTTTTCGTATATTGGCTTTAAAGTCTCGATTTCATAAACACTCTTCCTTTTTTGCAATATTGTAACTGTTCTTTCAACCCCCATTCCAGTATCAACGTTTTTCTGTTTTAAAGGCTCAAACCTTCCTTCTTTTGTTTTATTGTACTCCATAAAAACATTATTCCATATTTCAAAATACTTTCCACAACCGCATCCAGGCTTGCATTCTTTGCTACATGGCTCCTTCCCACTATCATAAAAAATTTCTGTGCAAGGACCACAAGGTCCTGTTAAGCCAACAGGTCCCCAGAAGTTGTCTTGTCTTGGAAGGAAGAAAATTCTTTTTTCAGGAATTCCAAGATTTTTCCATATCCTTGCACTCTCCTCATCTCTTGGCAGCTCCTTATCTCCAGAAAAAACAGTAACGTAAATCTTTTCCTTTTCTAAGCCAAGCCATTTTTTTTCTGTTAGAAATTCAAGACTCCATTTAATTGACTCTTCCTTAAAGTAATCACCCAAAGACCAATTCCCAAGCATCTCAAAAAAAGTTAAGTGGAAAGAATCACCAACCTTTTCTATGTCGTCAGTTCTCAAGCACCTTTGTACGTTAACAAGTCTTTTACCTAAAGGATGAGGTTGACCCAAAAGATAAGGAACCAAAGGATGCATACCAGCAGTAGTGAAAAGAACAGTAGGGTCATGCTCTGGAATAAGCGAAGAATTAGGAATTAACTTATGACCTCTTTCTTTAAAAAATTCTATGTATGTTTCTATCAGTTTTTCTGAATCTATCATAATATCACTTTTAATTTTTTATTAAAAGAATTTTTAGGATTAAACTCTTAAATTCTAAGGAAAGATAAAACCAAAGGGTTTAAGCCACTAAAATAAAGGATTGAAGGAATGAGCAAACAACCCATGCAATGAGAACGTTTAATTTCTAAAAGGGCACAAAGTAAGCCTATGCTGGCTGATGTAAACGTTATGAGCAAACCAAAAATTCCAGTTATCAAGAATATTAAAAAGGAGATAAAAACTGAGATAAAAATACAAACTTTTCTGTAGTTTAACCTTTCTAAAATTTTTGGAATTTTCTTTCCAAAAAATAAGGTTAAAGATGAAGCTATTCCTGCAGAGAAGCAAGTTGAACCTATAAGATAAAGCACATCGTAAAACTTTATTTCATTCAAAATTCTTTGAACAGCAACACTACTTCCGCTCCTTGGGTTTCCTACCAGAAAAAGATTAACTAAAGAAAAAACCTCATTCCCAACGTTTATACCAGAAACAGTTATTAAAAAGCTTCTTGCATCTACTGCTTTACCTAAATAATGAACCATTATAGCGGCTTGAGAAACTCCTATCGCAGGAAGCAATCCAACGATAATACCAGCAAAACAACCTAAAATTACTGATTTTATAGTTTGAAAATAAGAAATCCTCAAGCTAGAATCCTCTTCTTGCTTTGGAATAAAGGCCCTTTCTTTCAAGCTCAAAACAAGAGTGCTCAAACCAAAAAGCCCTGTTAAAACTGGAAAAAGAATGTTCTGCTGAGGAACTAGAGAAGAATTAAGAGTTATTATCCCAAGAAAGCCTGAAAGAAAGATTATAAGAGCTGAATAAAGAATTTTCTTTAACTTTTTCTCACATGCTATCATTATAATTACAACAAAAGCTATTAGATAATGAACGTAAGGTCTAGAAATCTCGTAAAGATAAACAAAAAAACTTCCAAAAGCTAAAATAAAAACTAAGCTTAAAATTAAAGACAAAACTCCTCCCAGAACAGTTAACTTAATAGCTTCATACCCCCTTCCTTCAAGCAAAAGCCTATGCCCAGGCAAAACAGAAAGGCTTGTGTCTTCGTCTGGAGCACCAAGAAATATCGAAGGTATAAAATTCATAAAAATTTCTGATACGCTAGTTGAAACTATTAAAACTGCAAGAAGGTAAGGACTTTTGACAAAAGAAAACGAAAGAATGATTGGAATCACTAAATTAACATGGAAGCCGGGGATTAAACCGCAAACCATCCCAAAAAAAATTCCGACCAAACAAAAAAATAAGGTTTCAAAAATCATAGGAATCAACTTCCAAGTCTTCTAATTTTCTAGGAATCACTTGAAGCTCCCCTCTATACTCGCTAACTGTTCCCGTAACAGTTATAACTCTTCCTTCTTTTAGCTTGCTTATCTCAATTCTTTCGCTCAACCTCTCGATAAAACTTGAGAAAAGAGGAACTTGCAACCTTTTCTTTCCATCAGATATAGTTAGGAATAAATGACCTGAAGGATGAGAATTAACGTAAACTATTCTCCCACCCGTTTTAACAGTTCTTCCTAAAAACTCAAAGTTAATCTCACTTATTCTTACTTCCTCTGGTTGAATTTTTAAAGCAGAAAAATAAATTAAAGTTAAACCTAAAAGAGAACAGAAAAAACAAACAATAGTAAAGAAACTTTTAACCATAATTAAAAGAAAAAAACAAAATCCTTTTATATTATTTTAACTCACTTTGGTGGTAATCTTCTAAAAGCTATTTTGACTTCCTTATCCTCGAACTTTAAAGCATCTTGAAACTCCCCATTTATTTTGCCGACATAGATTTTACTTGCTCCTACTTCTTTTCTCAAATTTTTAGAATGAACCTTAATTACCTCATTAACCTTTCCATCCGAATCCAAGGTTAAAAAGATTCTTTCTTCAACTTTAAAACCATGCTTTTTCCTCATTTCTTGTATTTTCCTTATCAACTCCTTAACCAAAGCCTCTTCCATAAGTTTTTCATCAAGCTTATGGTTAACAAAAACTTTTCCATAATCAAAACTTGCTTCAGGATAACCTTTTATTTCTTCCTCTACTGTCTTAATAATTTTTGAGTTGCAAATGAACTTTATAACTTCTTCTAATCTTTTTACCGCTGATAAAACCTTCTCTTCTTTTGAGTAAACTATAACCTCTTGGACAGGCCATCTTAGCTTAATCTTTGCTTTTTGTCTTGCTGCGCTACAAGCTTCAAAAATTTTCTTAGTAACTTCCATTTCTTCTTCAAGTTTTTTGTCTATTAGTTTTTTGTTAGCCTTTGGCCAGAGACAAAGATGAACAGATTCTTCACCTTCCTTCAAAGGCTTGACTATTTCTTGATAAACCTCTTCTGCGATAAAAGGAACAAAAGGAGCAAGAAGTTTTGCAAGATTTTCAGTTACAGTTACCAAAGTGAAGAAAGCAGCTTTCTTATCTTTTCCTTTGTACTCAGGCCAAACTCTATCCCTTACCAACTTGATGTACCATCTAGAAAAATCGTTTACTATAAAATCCACTATTTCCTGAGCTACTTTGAAGGAATGGTAGTTCGAAAAATGCTTTTTGCAACTTTCAATTAAGGAATTAAGTCTTGAAATTATCCATCTGTCCTCTTCTTTCAACTTTCTCGTTTTCTTAAAACTTTTTACATAAGTCTTAACAAAGTTAAAGGTATTTTTTATTATCACAAAAGATTTTGCAATTTCTTCCACATCCTGCCATTTAAAATAATAGTCATCCCAAGGAGGGCTAAGCAAATAATAAAGTCTTAAAACATCCCTTCCGTACTTTTCTACAACTTCTTCAGTTGTTACTATGTTCCCTACGCTTTTAGACATTTTTAAACCATGAGCGTCTAAAACAAAACCATGAAACAAAACACTCTTGAAAGAGGCTTTTCCAAAAGTCATCATACTAGTTATAATTAAGGAATTCCACCATCCTCTAATTTGGTCTGGACCCTCAAGAATAAAATCTGCAGGGAACATTCCCTCAAAAGGATCTTTCTTCTCCGGATAACCCAAGGAAGCCCATGGAGCAACACCAGAGTCAAACCAAACGTCTAAAACGTCAGAAACCCTTTTCATCTTCTTCCCACATTTTTCACAATCTAAAAAAACTTCATCTATATACGGCTTGTGTAAATCTTTTGGAACAAAAGGCAACTCTTTTGTTGAACCTATAACTTTAACGTTATCACAACCTTCACAAACCCATATTGGCAAGGGAATTCCCCAGTACCTTTGCCTCGAAATTGGCCAATCACCTAAGCTTTCTAGCCAGTTTCTAAACCTTTGTTTTGCCCAATCAGGAACCCATTTTATTTTTTCATTCTCTTCTAAAAGCTTTTCTCTTATAGCAGTAACCTTAAAAAACCATTGAGAAGTTAGGATGAAAAGCAAAGGGGAATTGCATCTCCAGCATAGGGGGTAGTCATGAGTTATTTTTTCTTCATAAAAAAGTAGCCCTCTTTTTCTCAACTCTTCTATTATTTTTTTATCTGCATCTTTCACGAAAATTCCTTTATAATCCCCACAACCCTCATCATAAGTTCCGTCCATTCTTACTGGTGAAACAGCTGGCAAACCTGTTTCTAACCCAACCTTGTAATCTTCTTGTCCATGTCCGGGAGCTGTGTGGACTAATCCTGTCCCTTCTTCTAAACTAACATACTTATCTGAGAGAACAACCCTGAAAGCTTTATCTATTTTTTCTATAAAAGGAAATAAACCGATTAAAGGTGGCTCGTACCTTAAACCTTCTAAATCCTTTCCTTTTATTTTTCCTAAAACTTCGTACTCCTCTACTCCTGCTTTCTTCATCACAACTTCCAAAAGTTTTTTTGCTAGAATTAGAGTCTCGTCCCTAACTTTAACTTTTACGTACTCTGCATCTGGTTTAGCCATTATACCTGTGTTTGCTGGTAAAGTCCAAGGTGTTGTTGTATAGCAAACAAAAAAAGTATTGGGTTCATCTTTCAACCTAAACTTAACGTATATTGCCGGGTCTGTTAGTTTTGAGTACTCAATCTCGTTATAAGCTACTACAGTTTCACAAAAAGGACAAACATGGACAGGATAACTTCCCTTGTATAAAAAACCGTTTTCAAAAGCTTTTCTAAAAGTAAACCAAGCACCTTCTATATAATCGTTAGTTAAAGTCAAATAAGGATTTTTCCAGTCCATCCAAACTCCAAGATTTTTAAACTGGTTGTTCATTGTATCTATAAATTCTGTGGCAAAATTTCTACACTCTTTAACGAAATTTTCAACACCAAAACTTTCTATATCTTTTTTTGACTTGAAACCAAGCTTTTTCTCAACTTTATTCTCTATAGGGACACCATGGCAATCATACCCAGGCTAGTCCCAAACATTCAAGCCTTGCATCCTGAAAAATCTTAAGAAACAATCTTTTAAAATTTTGTTAAAAGCAGTGCCAACATGTATAGAACCGGTAGCGTAAGGTGGACCGTCTAAGAAAAAGAACTTTTTCTCTCTTTTTCTCAATTCCTTTACCTTTTCATAAATTTTATTTTCTTCCCAAAACTTAATTATTTCCTCTTCTTTCATAAATTCACCTTAGAGATTAAAGTAAATAAAAATTTAGAATTAGATCCGAGTATCACTCATCTTAATCACTTTTAAATTGGAGTAACAAGTATAAAAAACTTATAGTTTTTGTTTAATTACATAAGTTAACTAAGATTAAGTTTTTTATATTTTAAAAGATGAAACAATTTGAAATAGAATGATGTTTAGCTATCAAACCGTACAAAAAAATGCTAACTATTTTTAACGGTTAGTCCTAAAAATTAGAAATTAGTTAAAAAACACTACTGCTATTTACTATTATTTCAAACAAATTATAGATTACTTTAAGGATATGGTTGGAGTAAAAAGTTTATTTATAAAATACCTGTCAAAAATAAATATTCTAAGCTATGAAATAAAAGTATGTCTTTAGATAAAAAAATAATATCAGAAATATCCAATTATATGGGAGTGGAATACTCAGAAATTAGGAAAAAGTTTGAACACGAACCAAGCTTTCTTGAAAGGTTATGTTTTTTGATTACTACTGGAGAAGTCTTTATTTCTGGTTATGTGAATAAAAAAACTTTGTACCCAGAAGAAATTGCTCTACTATATAAAACACAAAGCCAGTATTACTCCGAACCCCTAAGGATTGTTAGGGTTGAAGAGGTTAGGAACGTTGTCTATGAGTTTTTAACAACAGGAAAACTAGACCTTTCGAGATTTAAATCACCAGATGAAAAAGAGTACGAGCCAGTTTTAACGTATAGGCCAAATTGGTTAAATTTAATTAAAAGATTGGGGAGAAAATGGAGTTTAAGCCTTTAAAAGGAATGAGAGACTTTTTACCAGAAGAAATGATAATAAGACAAATTGTCATTGAAAAAATCAAGAATGTTTTTGAGATTTTTGGATTCCAACCTTTAGAGACCCCAGCTTTAGAGTCTTGGGAAGTACTATCAGCAAAAGGTGCTGGGGGAGAAGAAATTTTAAAAGAGACCTATAATTTCAAAGATTTAGGAGAAAGAAGGGTTGGCTTAAGGTATGACTTAACTATTCCCTTAGCAAGGGTTGTTGCCTCAAACCCAAACTTGCTTTTGCCTTTTAAAAGATACCAAATCCAAAACGTTTGGCGTTATGGCGAAGTTTCGAAAGGAAGATTGAGAGAATTTTTGCAGGCAGATATAGACATAGTTGGCTCTGAAAGCATGCTTGCTGACGCTGAAGTAATAGCATGTGCAATTTCTTGCTTAAACTCTTTAGGTTTTAAGGATTTCTTAGTAAGAATCAACAACAGAAAAATTTTAACTGCTTTGGTTAAATTTGTTGGAATAGAAGAAGAAAAGGTTCTAGATGTATTTAGGAGCATAGACAAACTTGAAAAGTTAGGTGAGGAGAAAGTGAAAAAAGAGCTTGAAGAAAAAAGCATTTCAAAAGATTCTATCAAAAAAATTTTTGATTTTATAAAAATAAGCGATGACCCAGAAAAAGTTTTTGAAAAAATAAAAAGCTTGGGTTTTGAAGAAGGAAAAGAAGGAATAGAAGAGTTAGAAGAAATTATACTTTATCTTAAGCAGACAAAAATTAAGGCAAAAATTAGGGTTGATTTAAGCTTAGCAAGAGGGTTGGACTATTATACTGGGCCAATTTTTGAAATTTCTGCTGAAGAAAAAATAGGGAGCATAGCAGGAGGAGGAAGGTACGATAACCTTATTGAAAATTTTACAGGAAAAAAAATTCCTTCAACGGGAATAAGCTTAGGTATTGAAAGGATAATTGAAGTTATGAAAGAGAGAAAAATGGTAGAAGAAAAAAAATCTAAGACAGAAGTTTTTGTTGCAACCGTTAGCAAAGAAATCTTGAAAAAATCTTTAGGAATAATTCAAACGTTAAGAAAAAATGGAATAAAAACTGATTTTGACTTGAGAAAGAGAAATCTAACTAGACAACTAGAGTATGCAAACTCTTTAGGAATTCCTTTTGTAATTATAATTGGTGAAAAGGAACTAAAAACAAAAAGATTAAAGTTTAGAGATATGAATAAAAAGGTTGAGAGAAGCATGAAAATAGATAAAATTATTAAATTTTTAGTCCACTAAGAAATTTTCCTTTAAATTTTATACTCTTGAAAAAATTGAATAAAAACAACTAAAAGAAAATTTGAATAAGGGTTTACTCATAAGAGCAGTCTGAAACCACTAAGCCACAGCTCTTGCAAACAACCTCAGTTGAATTCTTTTCTAGAGCTTTACTTCCACACTCTGGACATACTCTCATCATTATCACTAATTAAAAAATTGAATAAAAAGTTATATCTTTTTCTCTTGAATAAACTCTATTTAAAAATCTAAAGTTTAAATAAGTAGAAAATAATTTTAGAGGTTATGACTGAAAAGCTTGTACTAGATACTAGCATAATAATAGATAGAAAAGTTAAGGAGCTAATCGAAAAAGAAGCAGAGGTAATTATACCTCTAGCTGTTCTCGATGAGTTACAAGCTCAAGCTTCAAAAGGAAAGGAGCATGGTTTTGTTGGCTTAGATGAGTTAAAAAAGTTGAGAGAATTATGCAAAGAGAAGAACATAAAGTTGAGGTTTACTGGCGAAAGACCAAGCATTGAAGATATAAAGCTTGCAAGGAGCGGAAGAATAGACGCATTGATTCGTGACGTGGCAAAGACAGAAAAAGCTGTTTTAGTTACAGCAGACTATGTTCAAGCGTTGGTAGCAGAAGCTGAAGGTTTAGAAGTAAAGTACGTACCACCAGAAATAAAAGTTACTGGTTTAAAGTTTGAAAAGTTCTTTACTCCTGATACTTTAAGCGTTCATCTAAAGGAAAAGGTTCCTCCTTTAGCAAAGAGGGGAAAGCCAGGAAATTTTGAGCTCGTAAAAATCAGAGAGGAACCATGCTCTTCAGAAGAGATAGAAGAAATAATTAAAGAAATTTCTGAAGCAACAAGAATTAGTGAAGAAGGTTACGTTGAAGTTTCTAGAGCAGGGGCAACTGTTCTACAACTAGGAAACTATAGAATAGCAATAGCCAGACCACCTTTTTCAGATGGTTTAGAAGTTACCATAGTAAGGCCAATAGTCAAGCTTAGTCTAGAAGACTATAAACTTTCTGAAAAACTAATGAAAAGGTTAAAGGAAAAGGCTTCAGGAATTTTGCTTGCAGGACCACCTGGCTCCGGAAAAACAACTCTAGCCTCTTCTTTGGCAGAATTTTACAAAAATCAGGGAAAAATTGTTAAGGCTGTCGAGTCTCCTCGTGACCTTCAAGTTGGTCCTGAAATTACTCAGTATGGTCCTTTAGAGGGTGATTTTGAAAAAACTGCTGAAATCCTTTTGCTTGTTAGGCCAGACTATTCTGTGTTTGATGAAGTTAAAAAGACAAAAGATTTTGAAATTTTTGCAGACATGCGTTTGTCCGGAGTTGGGATGATCGGCACTGTGCATGCTAGTGACCCAATAAACGCCATTCAAAGGTTTATAACAAGAGTAGAGCTTGGAATGATTCCTCATATAATAGATACAATAATCTTTGTTGATGGAGGAGAAGTAAAAAAAGTTTACAAGCTAGAGATGACGGTAAAAGTTCCTACAGGAATGACAGAAGCAGATCTAGCAAGGCCTGTAGTTGAAGTTAGGGATTTTGAGAATGATAGGCTTGAATATGAAATTTATACTTACGGTGAAGAAAACGTGATAATCCCCATTACCCAAAACGAAAAGGAATCTGCCATTAAAAGACTTGCTTGTGAAAGGATTCTTCAAGAAATAAGAAAGTTCGACTCCAGTGCAGAAGTTAACGTTATTTCTAACGAAAAGGTTCTAGTAAAGGTTGATAACAAAGCTATTCCTCGCCTGATAGGAAAAAACGGAAGTATGATTTCAAGTATAGAGGAAAAGCTTGGAGTTAGCATAGAAGTTGAACCAAAAGTCCCTGCTTTGGGAAAAGAGGCCTCATTTAGGATTAAAGAAACTGGAAATAGCATAGAAGTTGTTCTTGACAAAAGTTTGGTAAGCAAACCTGCAAACTTTTATGTTGAGAATGATTTTCTATTTTCTGCTACAATAGGAAAAAAAGGAACGATAAAAGTTACCAAATCTTCAGAAATTGGAAAGAAACTTTTAAAGGCAATAATCTCAAAGAAAAAAATTAAAGTATTGGTATAGTTTTAAACTCACTTAACTTCTATGAGCTTAGAGTTAGTTAAAATTTTTACTCCTTTTTTTGTAAGCAAAAAATCATTTTCAATTCTACATCCTGCTAAACCTTTAACGTATATTCCAGGTTCTACAGTAAAAACCATTCCTGGCTGAAATTTCATTCTCTTTATTTTTTCCCACTTCCTTTTCAATCTTTCCAGTTTTTTCTTATTCATCTTCTTTCTAAAATTGGGCTTACCTATAGTTGGAAACTCATGAATTTTTTTACCAATCCCATGACCCAAAGAATGAAATAACTTAAAGCCTTTTTTTCTCAGAAAAAAATTAACTTTCTCGTGTAACTTATAGCAATACTCTCCAATTTTTATCGACCTTTTTGCGATTTCATAAGCTTTCAAAGTTGCTTCAACCATTTTCATCTCTTTTTTACTTATTTTTCCTTTTATGAAAGGTATGGTCACATCAGACTTGTAACCTTTATAGCATGCTCCAAAATCAACATACCCTAAACCTTTTATTATTTTATTAGTTGCTCTTGGTTTTGGATGAATTCTTGCTGCTCTTTTACCACAAGCAACGATTGTTCTAAAAGAGAGAGTTGCTCCTTGCTTTCTTATATTCTCTTCTATTATTT
>JAWCMJ010000014.1:10066-11721 GCA_039091285.1 Candidatus Aenigmatarchaeota archaeon | reverse complement strand
TCCTACCTTTGTTATGTATGGAATAATAGCTCAATCAGTGGGTGTTGAAAAGATTGAATGTAAACTTGATAGAAATTTTGATCTTAATTGTGATGTTATTATAAATAAGATAAAAAAACTAAAGCCTCATCTTATTTTTTTAAGTTCTCCCAACAATCCTACAGGAAACTGTTTCTCAACAGAGAAAATTTTAAAAATACTTGATACAGCTCAGAAATATTCATCCTTAATTGTTATGGATGAAGCCTATCAACCATTTTGTAGTAAAAAGGGCTTTTTAAGTTTTATTAAAGATTACAAAAACTTAATTATACTTTTAAAGAGGTTTTGGGAATTTCAGAAGCAATAGAAAAAACTTAATTATTTTAACAGAAAAAACAAAAAAAATAGTATGAGGATATTTTCTTTTCTGAAAAGGAAAAAAGAAACTTTAGCATCTGAAAGTTTACCACCATTGCCACCATTGCCACCAAAACCAGAGCCAACTCTTGAATCTTCAAGCATAGAGAACGTAAGAGCAAAAGTTGATTTACTTTTAACTCAAATAGACAGCCTGAAAACTCAGTATGAAACTTTGAACGAAAGAATAAAAAATATAGAGCAGATGGTTCAAGAAATTAGAAGTTATTATTATGTTTATAAGAAGTAAATAAAGAAGAGTAAGAAAAATTTTTAATTAATTTTAGTCCTCTTCTCTACAGGATTCACAAAGCCAAATTCCGTTTTTCTTTTTCAAGTTTTCTGAGGTTTGACCGCAGTTTTCACAAACTCCTATTTCGTCAAAGTTTTCTTTGTCTTCGCTTATTATTATTCCGTTTAAATTCCTAGCTTTAGTATGAGGAAATAAACCTGAACCAAAAAAATCAAAGTTGAAAAGATAGGCAAATTTTTTTGCAGTTTTTGTATTTTTTTCCAAAAGCCATAGAAATACTTCGCTAGTATAGCAATAAGGACATAAGATAGTAGAAGACTTTTTCTTACATTTCACGCAAAATTCTTGCTCATCGCTCGAAAAAAAAATTGAGAGAAGCAAATGGAATTTCTGGTAATCAGCCAATAGTTCACTATTTTCTAAGAGAAGCCATTTAGAAATACTTTGGTTAAGACATTCTACACAAAGAAAGTTCATTATAGGTTCGAAGCAAATCCTGCATATAGTTGTTTCTTCCATACTCTCCCTTCTAGGGTTATTATTAAATTTTTACTATATTTAAGGTTTTCCTCTAAAAAATAAAATTTAAATATTAAAAAAATATAAAAAATAAAAGGAATTTTAATGAAAGTTAAAAATATTTTAGATGAAAAAAATGAATACTTGATTTCACAGCTTATAAAAGACGGAAGAATAAAATACACAACACTTGCTAAAGAACTTAAGGTTACACCAGCAGCAATTAAGGAAAGGGTTGAAAGGTTAATAGAAAAAAAGATAATTAAAATAGGCGCTTTGATTAACCTACAAAAATTCTATCCTTTAACAGCTTCTATAGGAGTTGAGACTGATGCTGATGGAGTGAACATTCTCATAAGAAAATTAAGAAATTGTCCATTGGTTTTTCATTTGTTGAAAACATCTGGAAACCACAACCTAATAATAAACATATTAGCTACTGATGTTGCCCTTATAGATGATTTTATTAACAGGCAAATAAGGT
>JAWCMJ010000014.1:8102-10056 GCA_039091285.1 Candidatus Aenigmatarchaeota archaeon | reverse complement strand
AAATAAGGTCTGAACCCGGAATCAAGCATGTAGAGGTGAACCTAGGAAATACAATAAGTTTACCAGAATTTGGAAACATCAAACTTTTTTACCCAAAAAACAACGAAGTAGCACCATGTGGCTTAAGGTATGATGACGAGATGAGATGTACAAAATGCCTCGCATTTTTAAAGGAGAAAAAATGAAAGAGAAATTGAAAGAGTTAAAAGAAATTGAAAGAGAAATTAATGAAAAGATAAGTGAAGAACTAAGAACAGAAATAACAACAAGGATGGTAAGCAGAATTATATCTATTATCTCCAAGTATTTAATTAGAACCATGGGTTATAGCGCTGCAACAACAATTCTACAACGAGAATTTAGAAACATGGGAAAAGAAAGTGCCAAAGAATTTATAAACCTGTTCAACTTAAAGCGAAAGAACCATAAAGACGCCTGGAACGACAACGCGGTTGCTTCAAGAGCCTTAAAAATAGCTGCTCTTTTTCTTGGATTAAAATTAGACGGTTTGGGCAACGAAACGATAGTAAAGAATTGCCCTCAGGGGATGCAAGCGATAAAATTAAGAGAGCCTCTTCTCTGTAACATTTGCTTGGAGTATAACAATGGAGTACTATTGGAAATGCTAGGCGAAGATTATGTGCTAGAAAGAATAAAATGGATATTTAGTAATGATGAATATTGTATGTTCCGTATAAAAGAAAAAAATCACTTTTAAATTCTTTTATAGAGTAATTATTCATAGATAGAAATGGGTAATATCCTAGAGACACTGAAAAAAGTAAAGCATATAACTCAAGTTGACCCAGAAAAAGAGGAAAAAAATACTGATAAGCTCCTCCAATTAATAGGCGAATCTGGAACAGACGCAGTAATATATGCAGGAAGTAGTGGTGTTAACCCAAGGAATCTATTGGATGTATTGAATAGGTCACAAAAAACAATAAAACAACCAAAAATAGTTGCACCCAGCCATCCTAGCATCGTTCCTCCATATATAGTAGAGAAGATTTTATACTCATCTCCTCCTTTAGCAGATTATCTTCTTATATATGATGTGTTAAATGCTCAGGACTTTGAATTTTTAGTTGGAAGACATAAAGATTGGGATAAAGAATTCTATCTTTCCAATAAGCTACCTCCAGTAAGGTATGCCGTTGAAATAGGTTACATTTTAATAACTCATGATGCTACCGTTAAAAAAGTTGTACCGATAGATGAGGATTTTAGCGTTGAAAATATACTCTCTTATGCTTCGGTTGGAGCTAGAAGACACAACCTTCTTTACTTGGAAACAACTGGTTATGATTCTACCATTACAGGAATCGAACCCTCAGTTTATATAAGAAAAATAAGGGAATGGACTACTGAAATCGGTTTTCCAGACGTTTATTTGATAAGTGGTGGTGGCATTAGGAGTGAAGAGGAAGCGAGAAAGAGGTTAAAGGCTGGCGCTGATGCAATTAACGTTGGTAATCCCCTATATTCTCCTGACCAAACTCTAGGGCATAGAATTTATTTGTCAACTATCAGAGGAGCAAAACCAAAAATAACATTAGAAGAGCACAACGAGCTTTATAAAAGGCTTTATTCTGTCTCTTTAATATAACCTCATAAATGATTCTTTAATTCCTTGTATTTTCTCCACCATTCTTTGTCCATATCCACCCCAATTATATTTTCAAAATAATCCATAGAACTTCTTATTCTTTTCATCGACCAATTAAAACCAACCTTGCAATCTTCGTACGCAAAATTTAAGCTTTTTAGTCTCTTCAAACCATAAAAAGTAGATTCTATAAGAGGAGTAAGAATTTCTGAGACTGTTTTTGGGTTTTTTCTCATAAATTTTTTTACAGCCTTAAGAGAGGTGTCTAAAGTAGAAGGAAGTGCTGAGAGCATAAAAATGTTTGGGGATTTTGAGCTTATATCCTCAAGGATCTTTTTTCCGTCA
>JAWCMJ010000014.1:0-8092 GCA_039091285.1 Candidatus Aenigmatarchaeota archaeon | reverse complement strand
TGTATGGAGGCTGTAAGAGGAGCTACTAGAATGCTTTGCGAATTGAAGATGCAATTTGATATTATAACGCCTAAACTTAACTGGAAAAAGTATCGTCTTCTAGTACTGCCTGATTTAGTTTTGTTAAAGGAGTAAAAAACTCTTGGAGGGCTTGGTTAACTTCTTCCATTTCTATATTTCTTTTTTCCCAACTGAGTTGGTTAACTATAACACAATCCTTACCACCGATTATACCAAGCTTGTCGTGTAATTCTGAAAGTTTTTTTATATATTCCCCATTACCAATAATCTCCAAAACACCTTCTAAATCATTTTTCTTTAAAGCAACAGAAATAGCGATATCTTTGGCTTGAAACCTTTGCACACCTTCCTTACCTTCAATATAAACTTTTAGTGTATCAGGGTTTGAAGCTTCTAAGCTTGCTCTATAAGCTTTTTCTACTCTCAGACATGAACCAGCTATAACTGAAGGAATAACTTGTTTATTCTTCAAATACTTTGGCTTTTGTTTTAAAGCAAAATCATACATTCTCTCGTAATTCTCTATTAGCTCAATTATGTTAGAAGTATAAACTTCTTTGTTGATTCCTCTCTCATATTTTTCAACTAAATAAGGAACTAGGAATTCATCGTGCAAATCATCCATAGCACTAGCGACCTTTGCTATGTTTATTTGCCAACCAACTATCTCCCTTGTTTCTTGGCTATCCTTTTTTTCTCTACCCTTATTAGCAGCACAAATTGTAAGAGAAGAAAAAGCAATGGAATCTGCTGTTCTGCTTTTATGTTTTATCATCCATTCCATTTCCTCTTTTTTATCAGGATAATTTTTAAGGTACAACTCTTTTATCTGCTCTTTACTCCTTTTTTCACAGTTGTACTTACTTATTCCATACTTTAACAAAAGCTTTAACAATTCCAAAGAAAAATTCATAGAAAATATATTAACAAAAAAATATTTATCTTAAACTATTTTCATTTCTGAGAGTATTTTTGCTGTAGAAATAGAATCTAGTTGCAAACCCTTTTCCAAGTAACGTTCAAGAACTCCGCGTCTTTCCCTTTCTTTTCTTAACCTTAAAGCTTCTTCTGGAACTTTAACCATAATGGTCGATTCTATTCCAAGCTGTAATGAATTTACTGGCATTTGCATGTATTCTAAAGCTTTTAAATAGGTTTTCCATTTAACTTCTTCTATGGGGTCGTCTAGTTCTTCGTATAAACGTATAACAAAAGCTGTCCAAAGACCAACTTGATGACCATGACGAGCTGGTTGAGAAGCAAGTCTATCTGTAGCATGAGATAAATCATGTTCTGACCCAGAAGCTCCCAAAGTTGAATTGTTTATTATCATTCCTTTCCCACATTTTATACATGCCTCAACTACTTTTGGTAAAATTCTTTCTTTATAATAAGATGTATACCCTACAGGAATTTTATTCTCCTTCATCTCATTTATTAGTTTTAACATATTTTTAGCAGGTTCTAAAAAAAAATTATGAGCAATTTCTTCTTTAAATGATTCTGGCTCTTGGTACTTCCAATCCCTAACTGCTGTAAGCTTTCCAAGAACATCACCCATAGCAGCAGTTATTGAAGAGTAGGGTGCTTCTTGTATTATTTTGTACGGAACAACCAAACCTATAGGAGGTCTAACGTCTAAAGAAATATACCCTTTGTTTTTAATAGAGCATCTTGGAGAAATTAGACCATCATGAGAAACTACTGTTGCAAAATGGATAAAAGATATTGTTTTTTCTGGCTTGTTTGCAAGCTGTACAGCATACTTTGTTACGTCTTCTACTGTTCCCCCACCAACACTTAAAACTAACTCATATTTTTTTCTTTGAATAATTTGAGCAATTCTACTTCCTTCTTCACTAGTAGCGGCATCTACAGGGAAAGGTCCTTCTAGTTTATAATCAGAAATTTTTTTGCACAAATCTTGTGCAATGCTGTAAGTAGTTCCTTTTTCTTTTCCACTTATAACTCCTACAGGCTGTTTTACTGAAATTACATCAAAAAGTTTCTTAACTCCTTCATAAACATCATCCTCTGGCTTTATTTCTACTATTTTTGGTAGTAGCTCTTGCATATCAAAAATTCCTACAGTTAAGTTTAAATATTTGCTTTTAAGTTCTCCAGTATTCTTTTTTTTCTTTTTGTTCTAAATCAAGCTTAGAATTTAATTTGTTGGCCCTGGGTCTTCCTGTTTGAGGGTCTTTTCTAAAAGTCACTCCAACTGTAGAGAGAAAAAGATTAAAAGCATCTTCAGTTTTTTTAACCTCTTCTACATAACCTTTTATACCAGGCTCTCCTAAGAAAACCATTGCTCTACTTCCTACTCGACTCAAAAAAAGTAGATCGTGGTCTATTACAACACAACTTTTTTCTTTAACGTCAACTAGCTTGTTTAAAAGTTTTGCTACAACAAGCCTTTGTTCAACATCAAGAAACGCTGAAGGTTCGTCTAAAAGGTATAAATCTGCTTTTTTTGAAAGAGAGTAAGCTATTGCAACTCTTTGGAGTTCACCTCCTGAAAGTTCTCTTATGTCTTTTTCTAGAATTTTTTCAAGTCCTAAAGGCTTTATTATTTCTGTCTTGTATTCCTCTTTTTCTAAATCTGTTATTGAAGATAAGTATTCTCTAACAGTACCTTTAAATTCTATTTCAATGTACTGGGGTTTGTAGGAAATTTCTATTGAAGAGCTCAAACTTCCCTCATCAGGTTTTATTTCACCTGCTAGAATTCTTGAAAAAGTTGTTTTCCCTAAAGCGTTTGCTCCAAGAATAGCTAAAACTTCTTTTTTTCTTATATCACCTTTTTTTACTTCAAGAACAAAAGTCCCAACTCTTTTCTCAATATTTTCAAAAGAAGTTAAAACCTCTGGAGAAATTCCTTTTTCTGGTATACTAGAGAAAAAGGTTATGGGTTCTTCCCTAAACCTTACGTTATCTTCTTTTATATAGCCATCAAGAAAAACATTTATTCCAACTCTTGTACTATAAGGTTTAGAAACTATTCCATAAACTCCTGGCACACCATAAAAAATGTGAACCCTGTCTGCAAGAAAATCGAGAGTTGCCAAGTCGTGGTCAACAACCATAACTGCTTTTTTGTTTGAATACTCTTTTATAATTTTAGCCATGCTCAACCTTTGAAAAACATCAAGAAAGCTTGTTGGCTCATCAAAATAAAAAATATCTGCATCTTTTAAAAGACATGAAATAATTGCAACTCTTTGGAGTTCACCTCCTGAAAGTTCTCTTATGTCTTTTTCTAGAATTTTTTCAAGTTTTGTTCTTTCTAAAAGTTCGTTCAAAATTTTCCTTTCATCTATCTTTTCTAAAAGTTTTGAAACTTTTCCGCTATAAAATTTTGGAACTTGATCAACTCTTTGAGGCTTGTAAGAAATTTTTATTTTTCCCTCATTCATGCTTTCAAGATAGGATTGTAGCTCTGTACCACGAAAGATTTTTATCAATGTAGAAAGACTTACTTCACTTCCAAAACTCCCTAGGTTTGGCTTTATTTCACCTGCTAGAATTCTTAAAGCAGTTGTTTTTCCTGTTCCGTTTGGCCCTAATAAACCAACTATTTTTCCTGTAAAAGGAAAAGGTAACCTAAAAAGTGCAAAACCGTTTGGACCAAACCTATGAATTGGTGATTCTTCCAATTCTTTTGGTAAGTTAACGATGCTTAAAGCCTTAAAACCAGCTTTTTCACAAGCTTTAACACATAAACCACACCCTATACAAATGTTCTCATCGATTCTGGGAAACTCTTCTTCTACTATACATTCCTCTCCTGCTCTATTTTTTGGACATACTTTTATACACTGATAACTACATTTTTTTGGTTTACACAACTCTTTCTCTACTACTGCTATCCTTTTTGCCATAACATTAAGATTGCTTAGAAGAAATAAGTTTTTTTCTTGAAAGTAAAAGAAAATAATTGGTTTTTGCTGTTGTTAGAAATACGTTAGAATAAGAGAAGAAAAAGGAAAAAATTGTTAAAGAAACTGTTATGCTTTCGAAGCTATTTGTTATTAACCCTATAATTTGAACTAGTGCAGCCTGGGAGAATTCGCCATAATATGAAAATACTTGATAAAAATAGGTTATTCTAGAAAGAAGAGGAAAAATTGAGAAAATTATCGGGAAGAAAGAAAAGAAAAGAATTGAATGATAAGTTGTGTAAATAAGAAGGTAGAAAAGAAAAGAACTTAACGAGCTTTTACTAATAGTTTCATAGCTTCTTTTCGTTGCCTCAATAAAATCTTCTCTTTTTATAATAATTGAAGGGAGGGAAAAGAAGAAAATAAAATTTACTAAAAAAGTTAAAGCTGAACTTAATAACCCAAAAAATGATAAGAAAAGGTTGATGAAAGCTAAAACAAAAGATAGACTTATTATTTGACTTAAAGATTTTCTTGAGAATTTTAATCCAGATTTAAAACCCTCTTCTCTCCACACATCATACACTAATGCTCCTGAAAACCAACAGTTTAAGATAAACAAGATTAAAAAGAGTGTTAGAAGAATTAAAGAATTTATAAGAATTAAGTTAAGATTTTCTTGAGTGAAGTTCAAAGTTAATAAATTTGGTATAACGCTTATTATCTGAAAGAAAAAGAGAGAGGAGATAGAAAAAAAAGAAAGATAAAGGAAGAAAAAAGGTAAAAGTCTTTTTGGCTTAAGAGAATCTTTTAAACTTTTCTTGCAAGTTCTCAAAATTTCCATAAGTAAAGATTGATTTTTTCTTAACTTAATATTTGATTTGGTTGAAACACGCTAAGAAAAAGTAACTGTTAAAGAAACATTAGAAAGTTTGAAATATAAGTATCACAAATGTTAATTGATGCAGATTGGACTTGTTGGAAAACCTTCAAGCGGAAAATCAACCTTCTTTAAAGCAGCAACTTTGATAGATGTGAAAATAACTGGAATCCCTTTTTGTACGATAAAACCTAACGTTGGAATAGGATATGTTATTATCGATTGTGTTTGTAAGGAGTTTGGAGTAAAGTGTAACCCTAAAGCTGGCTTTTGTAAAGATGGAAAAAGATTTGTTCCTGTTAAGCTGATAGACGTTGCTGGCTTGGTTCCAGGAGCTCATGAGGGTAGGGGTTTAGGAAATCAGTTTCTGGACGATTTGAGGCAGGCTTCAGTTTTAATCCATGTGGTTGATTTTTCTGGATTAAGAGATGAGGAGGGAAGGTTAACTTCTGGTTACAACCCTTCTCGTGATATAGAATTTTTGGAAGAAGAGATTGACTTGTGGTTTTCAAACGTTATAGAAAAAGCAATAAAGAAATTTGAAAAAAGTTTGATAGGGAAAACAAAAGCCGACTTACTTGAGATCCTGACCCAACAGCTTAGTGGTTTGGAAATTTCAAAAGAAAATGTAGAAAAGGCTTTGGAAAAAGCCTCTTTAGCGGATATAAAAAATTTTGCTAGGGTTTTGAGACAAACATCTAAACCAATCTTAATAGCAGCAAATAAAATAGATTTGAAGGAAGCAAAAGAAAATTTTGAAAGATTGAAGGAGAAGTACCCCAATGCCATTCCCACTTCTGCAGAAGCTGAGGTTGCTTTAAAGAAAGCAGCTGAGAAGAAGTTGATAGATTATTTGCCTGGAGATAGTTTTAAAATTGTTGATGAAAGCAAGTTAGATGAAGGTCAAATAAAAGTTTTGGAATTGATTAAAAAAGAAATAATAGAAAAGTATGGTTCTACTGGTGTTCAAACTTGTTTGAACAAAGCAGTTTTTGATTTGTTGGGCTACATAGCAGTTTATCCTGTTGCTGATAGTAAAAGATTAAGTGATAATGAAGGGAATATTTTACCGGATGTTTTTCTCGTCCCTAAAGGAATTAATTTAAAAGATTTTGCTTTCAAGATCCACACAGAAATTGGAGAAAAGTTTATTTGTGGTATAGATGCGAGAACAAAAAGAAGACTTTCTGGTGATTATAAGCTTAAGGATAACGACGTCGTAGAAATTGCTTTCTCTAAGTAAATTAAATTAACCTGAAATCTTCTTTGACTGTAGTTAAAACCAAATGAGTATTTGTCCTTTCTACATTTGGCGTTGATAGTAGCTTTTTAACAAAATTACTAAGCTCTTGCCTTCTATTAAATTTTGCTATTATTAGAGCATCTGTTAATCCAGTAATGTCATAAACTGCGCATACGTTAGGAAATTTTGCTATTTCTTCTTCAACTTCCAAAAGCTTTCCTTTTGATACTGTCACTTCTATTATTGCTGTAAGCTCATAACCTAACTTTTCATGATCTAGAACAGTAGTATAGTATTTTATTATTCCTTCTGATTCTAACCTTTTTATCCTAGATAAAACTGTGCCTACCGAAATCTTCAACTTTCTTGAAATTTGTCTGTAAGAAAGTCTAGAATCTGCTAACAATTCTTTTAGAATTTTTTTATCTGTAGAATCTTTAGACGGTTGTCCTCCTTTACCTTCATTTTCGCTTTTCTTTTGAACATATGAAATTTTTTCGGTTTTTTTGATATACATATGTATATAATGTGAAAAGAAAAATATATATTTGTTTAAATTAACTAAATTTTATATGTCACGCAAAATATCCTCAGCTTTGTTAAAAGAAATGGGAATAAAATTTGTTGAAGCAAAATTCCAAGATAACGTAGGAGAATTAAAAAGCAGGACATTACCTGTGTGGAGGTACGACGCTATAAAGGAAGGCTATGGTTTTGATGGCTCTTCTTGTGGTTTTGTCGGTGTGGAAAATTCTGATATGGTTGCTAAACCAATAGAGAGCTCTTTTAGAATAATAAACTCTAATGGTTATAAGACTGCTTTTTTCCTTTGCGACATAGAAAAAGATGGAAAACCTTTTCCATATTATGGAAGAAACATCCTTAAAAATCTTCTAGAAAAAATTCCCTATAAAGTCTATCTTGGCCCTGAAATAGAATTTTACCTTACACAAAATTATTTGCCTTTGGATGAAGGAAACTATATGATTTCAAACCCTACAGATAAAGGAGAAAAATTTAAAAAGGACTTTATGTTCTTGTTGGAAGAATTGAATTCTGACTTTAGAGTTCAAGTAAGCCATCATGAAGTTGGTCCTAGCCAACATGAGTTTGAACTTAAGTACAATGAACCTGTTGAAATGATTGACACAGTCATAGCATACAAATACTTTTTGAGGAATTTTGCAAAAGAAAGAGGGTATGATGTAACTTTTATGCCAAAACCTTTTGAAGGAAAAGCTGGGAGTGGAATGCACTTTCACGTTAGCTTTTGGGAAGATGATACATCTTTATTTTTTGGAAACAGAGATGAAATTTCTGAAGAAGCAAAACATGCTATAGGAGGAGTTTTAGAATACTCTCCAGAGATTGCTTTAGTAACAAACGGAACGATCAACTCTTATAAAAGACTAGTAGTTGGTCATGAAGCTCCTGTTTATTGTGTTTATGGGTATAGCAACAGGTCAGCTCTTGTAAGGATACCAAGGTATAAGCCTTTAACTCCATCTATCACAAGAATAGAAGTTAGGTCTGTGGATGGCTTAAACAACCATTACTTGGCTTGTGCTGCCTTAATTAAAGCAATGTTAATTGGTATGAAGAAAAAAATTGAGCCTGTTTTGTTTGAAGGTTGTACCTATTCACTTAGTGAAGAGGAATGCAAAAAATTAGGAATAAAAATAATGCCAAGAAGTTTAGAAGAGGCTATAGAAAAAGCTAAAGAAGGAACCATACTTAAAGAACTTTTGGGAGAAAATTTTTATAGACTCATAGAAATAAAAGAAAGAGAGTTAGAAGAATTTAAAAATAGTGGAGGGGCACTAGAAGATAAATCAAAAATAACAGAATGGGAAATTAAAAAGTATTTTTTTATGTAAGTTTTTCTAAGGATAACAAATTAATATATTGTATTATAATTATTGAAAAAGGTGGTTTCTTGTATTCTAAAGAAATAGATTCGCTACTTAAAAGTAAAAAAATTGAAGTTGGAGATAGGATAATTATTTCAAAAAAAGGAAAAAAATATGAAGGAATTCTAATGCCAAGGATAGAACTTGGTGATAAATC
>JAWCMJ010000013.1:9658-11963 GCA_039091285.1 Candidatus Aenigmatarchaeota archaeon | reverse complement strand
CCGGAAGAAGGTTTACAACTAACGCTTTTGTTGTTGTTGGGAATGAGGAGGGGATTGTTGGGATTGGGAGAGGGTCAGCACCAGAAACAAGAGACGCTATAACCAAGGCCATTCAAAGGGCAAAACTGAATTTGATGAAAATTAAAAGGGGGTGTGGGAGTTTTGAGTGTGGGTGTGAAGAAAATCATTCCATTCCCTTTAAAGTTAAGGGAAGAAGTGGTTCTGTAAGAGCTGTCTTGATACCGGCACCAAAAGGGGTTGGGCTGGTAGCTTCTGATGAAGCAAAGAAAATTTTAAGGTTAGCGGGGATTAAAGATGTTTGGGTAAAGACTTTTGGAAAAACCAGTACAAGAATTAACTTAATAACTGCTATTTTTAATGCTTTAAAAAAGCTTTATGGTTTTGATAGGGGTTAAAATGTTTGTGGTAGTAAGGATAAGAGGAAAGGCTAGAAAGGATGTTGAAGATACTTTAAAAATGCTTAGGTTAAGACATACAAACAACTGTGTGATTTTACCAGAAAAACCTGAAGTTAAAGGAATGATACAAAAAGTTAAAGATTTTGTAACTTGGGGGGAAATAGAAAAAGATGTTTTAGTAGAACTATTGAAAAAAAGGTTAAAGACAAAGGGAGATAAAAGGGTAGATGAAAAAACTCTTAAAGAACTAACGAATTTTGATTCTTTTGAGGGTTTTGCTTCTGCTTTGATGGAAGGTAATGTCAGGCTGAAAGACTTTGAGAAACTTAAACCTGTTTTTAGGCTTACACCACCTTCAAAGGGTTTTAAATCAATAAAAGAACATTATCCTAAAGGTGATCTGGGGTACAGGGGAAAAGAAATAAACGAGTTGATAAAGAGGATGATTTGATGGTTGTTAGGAAGAAAAAAAAGGTAAGGGAGTTTAGAGGGCAAAGAACTTATGGTTATGGAAGTCATAAAAAGCATCGCGGTAAAGGAAGTAGGGGGGGAAGGGGATTTGCTGGCTTACACAAGCATAAATGGAGCTATACAGTAAAGTATGATAAGGAGCACTTCGGAAAGAGAGGATTTAAAAGACCTTTTAATAATAAAGCAGTAAATGCAATTAACCTTAAAGAATTAGAAAAAATCGCAGAAAGTCTTTGCAGAAAGTCTTTGGAGCAGAAATTGGCGGAAAAAGAAGATGATAGAATAAAGATAAACGTTTTAAAAATTGGTTATCAAAAGGTTTTGGGCTCTGGAAAGATAAAAAAACCTTTAATAGTTGAGGCAAAGCATTTTTCTAAAAAGGCTAAGATAAAAATAGAAGAGGCTGGGGGAAAGGCAATAGTTGTTCAATAATTTTCAATTGTAAGTTGAGTAATAAATCATCTTTATAAATTCACTTAGTTAAGCTATTATCTAAATATTTAAATTCAAAATTCAATTTTAAAGATAATGGTAGCGATAGAGAAAGTTACAAGATTTTTGCCTTCGGTCCAGAAGCCAACTTATAAGCAAAGTTTTAACAAGAGAATAACATGGACTTTTATAGCTCTTGTTCTCTACTTAGCTTTAACCCATGTAACAGTATATGGTGTAGGAAAAACTCCACAACTAGAACTTTTAACCCAACTCCAAACACTTTTGGGGGCAAAGTTCGGGAGTTTGTTAACTCTAGGGATAGGTCCAATAGTGACTTCAGGAATAATTTTGCAACTTTTAGTTGGGTCAAAAATTATAAATTGGGATATGACAAAAACAGAAGGGAGGGAGAAATTCCAGGCATGGAGCAAGTTTTTAGCAGTTTTATTCTGCTTTTTAGAAGCAATAGCTTTTGTTTTGGCAGGAAACATCCCAATAGTTGGTGGTTTAGCAATCTATATTTTTGTTATTCTTCAGCTTGCAGCAGGTGGAATTATAGTAATTCTTTTAGATGAACTAGTTAACAAATGGGGCTTTGGCTCTGGAGTAAGCCTTTTTATAGCAGCAGGAGTTGCAACCCAAATAATAATAAACATTTTAAGCCCTTGCGGCCCTTCAAGTATGGTATGGCTTTGTAAAACCACAACACCCACAGGAGAGTTCGTAGGTAGGTTTTGGGGGTTTTTATCAAACATTCTCTCAGGAAACAATTGGCTTGCTTTATCCTATGCTATTCCTTTAATCTCAACAGTAATAATTTTCCTCTTAGTCATTTACATTCAAGGAATTCATATTCCAATTCCCTTGTCTTTTGCAGCTCTAAGAGGGTTTGGAAGAACATGGTCTCTTAAGCTTTTATATACAAGCAACATTCCAGTAATTCTGGTTGCAGCCCTTTTAGCTAATATCCAAATTTTTAG
>JAWCMJ010000013.1:0-9574 GCA_039091285.1 Candidatus Aenigmatarchaeota archaeon | reverse complement strand
GTTGCAGCCCTTTTAGCTAATATGCAAATTTTTAGTAGAGTTGGTTTGCAAGAAACAGAAAACGCTTTTTGTAGTTTTTTGGGTTGTTTTGAAAAAACAGTACAGGCAGACGGTAGTGTTACGCCAGGAAACCCTGTTAGTGGGGTAGTTTATTTTCTTTCTTCACCAAGGAATCTTTTGCTCGACTTATTGAGCTTGGCCTTTCCAAACCTTTCTTCAATTCCTTTTAATCCCTTAGAAATAATTAGAGCAATAACTTATCTTTCCTTCATGGTTGTTTGGTGTGCAGTCTTTTCCTATCTTTGGATAAACACTTCAGGAATGGACCCGAGAAGTGTTGCTGAGCAAATAGATGCTATAGGTTTACACATACCAGGATACAGAAGTGATAAAAGAATTATGGAAAATGTTTTGAGGCGTTACATACCACCACTTGCAGTTTTAGGAGGTTTGGTTGTTGGTCTTTTGGCTGCTTTTGCAGACTTTTTAGGAGCAATAGGAACTGGAACAGGAATTTTATTAACTGTTATGATAATTTATAATTATTACGAGGAATTGAGTATGCAAAAAGGAGAGGAGATGCATCCCCTAATAAGGAGAATATTGGGTGAGTAAAATGTTTGAATTGATTTTTAAGCCACACATACTTTTGCTGATTGTTTCTTCCATTATGACAATATTTCTTTTTATTCTAAACAGAATCCTTGTTAAAAAGGATTTGCTAAAAGAGATAAAGACAAGAATGATTGAAACAAGGGAAAAGCTAGCAAAAGCCCAAGCTTCTGGAAATAGAGAAGAAATGGACAAGTATTTAAACGAACTTCTAAAAGTAAACTCTGAGTATATGCGTCAAAACCTAAAGGTTTTGGTAGGTTCTGTGATAGTAATAATAGTGGTTTTGCCATTCATAAGCAATGCTTTTAATACAATGGTGATTTCGATTCCTTTCGAACTTCCTTTTATAGGTTCAAAAATAAACTGGAGCTTATGGTATATTTTAGTTTCTTTCTCTGTTGGTTGGGCAATAAAAAGGCTTTTGGAGGTTGATTAAAATCAAAATAAAAGTTAAAACTCCCGGCAAAAGGCTTAAAGTTCATTTAAAGAAAAAAAAGCCAAGAATTTCAAAGTGTGCTATTTGCAAAAAGCCTTTACATGGAATAAAAAAGCTTTTGCCTTCGGAGGCAAAAAAACTTGCGAAAAGTAAAAAAAGACCTGAAAGAATTTTTGGTGGATATTTATGTAGTAATTGCCTAAAAGAGTTTTTAAAAGAAAAGGTAAGGAAAGAGTGGGAAAATGCTTGAGGTTGGAAGAGTTTGCATAAAAATTGGAGGGAGGGAAGCAGGAAAGTACTGTGTTGTTTTGAAGAAAATAGATAAAAGCTTTGTTCTAGTGACTGGTCCAAAAATCCTTACAGGAGTGAAGAGAAGAAAGTGCAATGTAAATCATCTAGAAGTTTTGCCTTACAAACTTGAAATAAAGGAAGATGCTACTGATGAAGAAGTTATTGAAGCGTTCAAAAATTCTCGACTAACAAAAAAGCTCAACTTAAAGTTTCCAAGCGAAGCAGAAATAAAAGCAGAAAAAACAAAAGAGATAAAAGAAGAGAAAAGGGAAAGAAAAAAGAAAGAAAAATAATTATTCAATATGGTTTCCAGGAACTGAAATTATTTTCTTGGTTAACTTTAGCAAAATTCTTTTCTTGAAATCCTCAATTTTTGAATGCCAGTAAATATTTCCTTGAGCAATTTTTTTCTTTTTTACTTTTCCTTGGTTGCAAAGCCAGTCCATCCTTTTCTTTACAGTCTCAAGGGTATCAGGTCTTATAGGAATCTTTTCGAGCTCAAGAATTTCTGTTGGTGTGCAAGGAGAGTTTGCAAGTATCAAAACCTCAAGCCTTTCTTCGTCTGGATATTCAAAAACTTTCTTTGGCATTTTCTCAACCAAAAAGGCTATTTTCTTTAATAATAAATTAACTTTTTAAATTTATATTAGTTAATTATTAAAAAATAATAACCAATTAATCAAAAAAATTTATCAGTTTTTAATAAATATTTGCTAATAATCTGGGTTAAATTAAAAGATTTTTTATCATTAAGTAGCAATTTTTAAGTTTTTTATCCAAAAAATAGAAAAGTTAAAAAACCTTTTTCATACGCAAATAAAAGCTTTTGCATACTATTAAGTAATGATGAAAAAGTTAATTTTTGCCTTAATAACTTGCTTGATAATAAGTCAGAGTTTTATAGAATTAAGTAGTTCTATACCAGTAACAAGAAGAAAGTTAATAATAACCTTACCATTAGAGGTTGAAGGTTTTTCTGGCGAAGAAGTAATAGTGTCTGGAAAAATTTATTCTAAAGGAACATGGATGAGAAAAGTTTTTGTTTATGTTGAAGGTTTACCCTTTGTCTACACAATCGAACCAAACTATTTTGATGCTATAGCACTTAACAAACCTTCTGAGTTCAAAATAAAAATAAAAATACCGGACAACTTAGAGGAAGAAAAAGTTTATTTAGTGACTGTTAAAGCTCAAGAAACCTATACTGCTTATGCAGTAGAAGGAAAATCAACTTTTAAATTAAAAGCAAAACCAAAAGCAGAGTTTTCCCTTTCAAGAATACTTTATCCTCAAGAAATAATACAAAATCAAAGCTTTTCTCTTAACGTTACTGTTGAAAATAGTGGGAACAAAGAGGAAGTAGCAAACATTTTCTTAAAGGTTCCAGAAGGCTGGAACTATGAGGACGGAATCACTTCAGTAAAACTAAAGCCAGGAGAAGCCTCTACCCTTTCTTTCAACATAACTCCTTCAAACACAACAGGCTCTGTTTCAGTAATTATCCAATATCCTTACAAGGATTCTATACTAAATGTCACAAAACTTGGACCAATTTTAAGTCCGATTTCTCCTGAAGTTAAAAAACCCGAAGAAGCTGAAACAATAACTGACTACTTAGCAACGATTCAAGAGATTTCACCGATTCTCAAAATTTTAAGCATACTATTTTTAGCAATTATAATATGGAATGTTTATTCAATGTACAAAACCTCTTCTGTGAGGAAAAAAGAGGAGACGATGAAAAAAGGTGAAACTGCATGAAGAAAATTACAATAGCAATTTTGATTTTCTTAGCTTTACCTTTAGCTCAGGCAGTTTGGCTTCCTTTTGAGCTTTCGGTACCTAAAAGCTTAACTGCAAACGCGGGCTCAACCCTATCTTTTAAAGTTAGAGCAAGAAACCTACTCAATTCAAAAATAACAAACTTAAGCTTAGAAATAACTGGAGTTCCTGACACAATTATTTCTCCAAAAAATTTTGATTTAGAAGTAAGAGAGACAAAGGAAGTTGAAGTTAACCTAACAATCCCAAGCTACCTTGAAGGGAACTACAAACTTTATGTTAAACTAGCTTCCCCAACTGTTTATGAAATAAAAACGATTGATTTAGAGGTTAGAAAATCCGAAGTTCCAAAAGTAATTTTTGAATACTTGATAGAGCCAGAATCTGTTAAAGCATGGAAAAAGTTCAGCCTTGGAGTTGGAATTAAAAATCAAGAATCTGAGACTGTAACCTTAACTATAAACTTGAGCTTGCCAGAATCTTGGAATTGTTCACCTATTAAATTAGAACAAAAGATAGACCCAGAAGAAACAAAAGTCTCTTACTTTTCAATAGCTCCAAGCTTAGAAGAAGGGGAAATAACAGTAAAGGTTTACTATTCTATAAAAGGAAAAAATTATGAAATAGAAAAGAAAAGCAGCAAAATAACTCCTTATGAAGAAGAAGTACCTTTGCCAACTCCTGTGGGCTTTTTTACTCTTACTTTAAGAAGTCCTGAGCTAATGGTTGCTATAATATTAGCAGTAGTAGCAATAATAGTTGTTTTGGTAAGGTTTTTTGCCAAACCAAAAAAAGGAAAAAGATAATTGAAGAGATAGCGATAAAATATTTATGAAAAAAACATTTTTATTTTTAATTTTTTTCTTTGTTATTCCGATTTCTCAAGCTATTTCCATAAACTCTTATAGGCTTACACCGAAGGGAATAGTCTATGAAGGTACTACCTTAATACTTTCGGTAAACGTAACTTCTGATACTAACGTAACAAAAGTTTATGCTACCCTTTCGAGTTATACTCTTGAGTTTAAAGAGGTTGGTTATAAAAACCTTAACCTTAGCCTTAAAATCGGAACAAATAAAAATGGGTTATGGTTTTATTCTTTGAAAGAAAACGAAGGTTATTATATCTTAGAAAATATTACTGCTGTAGACATAAACAATACTTTAGTTACTGTCGAGCCTTTTTTAGAATTTATGGTTATAAATAAAACCATAACTTCACAAAACATTAGTTGCAGTTTAAATTTCTCCTTAGGGGAGCAAGAGTTCAATTCTTCCCAAACAGTAAATTATTCGATAAGAATAAAAAATTTTGGTAGTAATTTGACGAATATAAACTATTCCCTTTCTTCCCAACTTCAAACTTATCCAAAATCATTGGGTTTAACTTCGCTTCCTTCTTTTGAGGAATTAGAAATAAAATTCGATTTTATAACCCCAAACCTGACTGAAGACAAGTTATATTCTTTTGTTCTAAACGTTACAAGCAAAGAATGTAACTTTACTTTTCCTTTCAACATAAAGGTTAAAAAAATTGAGGTTCAAAAAAACCAGACTCAAAAACAAGGAGAAATTAAGTTTCCGACTTTACCCATTGGAAACATTCAATTTCCAGAAATAAGGATAGGAAATTGGAAGATTTCTTCTGAACTATTCCCAGTTTTTATTGTACTGCTTATAATAGCAATAGTCTTTTTTGTTATAGCAATAAGAGATTTTTTCAGGCTTGATGTCGAAGCTTAGGGGGTGAGAAAGATCTGGCTGATAAAATCAGAAGAGGAAACAGATGAAACCTATGGTAAGAGACCAAGTGAAAGAAGCATAGAAGAGCAGATAAAAAATTCAGTTATAATAGTTGACAAACATTCAGGACCAACAAGTCATCAAATAACCGATTGGGTAAAAAAAATTTTTCAAGTTAAAAAGGCTGGTCATGCTGGGACCTTAGAAAATTGAGGAAATCCTAGCGTGACAGGAGTCTTGCCTGTAGCTTTAGAGAACGCAACAAAAGCTATGAGCGTTCTTTTGGGTTTGGATAAAGAATATGTTGGAGTAATGCATCTTCACCAGCAAATTAGCGAAGAAGTTTTGAGGGAAGAAGTGAAAAAATTTATTGGAAAAATAATTCAAATTCCTCCTGTAAGAAGTGCAGTAGCGAGAAGAGAAAGAGAGAAAAGCGTTTACTTTTTTGACATACTTGAAATTGAAGGAAAGGATGTTTTGTTTAGAGTTGGATGCCAAGCTGGCTTGTACGTGAGAAAGCTTGTTAGTGATTTAGGATTAAGGTTAAGAGTAGGAGCCCATTTGACTGAGCTAAGAAGAACAAAAGCTGGAAGTTTTACTGAAGACCAAGCTCATCCTTTAGTTAAGATTAGGGATGCTTATGATTTTTGGAAAGATGGTGATGAAAAATTTTTAAAAGAAATTCTCATTCCTGTTGAGTTCGCAGTATTGCATTTGAAAAGAGTCCTTATTAAAGATTCTGCTGTAGATTCAATTTGTCATGGTTCACCTGTTTTTTGTTCTGGCTTAGCAAGAATTCAGGAAGGAATAGAGAAAGATGAAGTAGTAGCAGTCTATACTTTGAAGGAAGAACTAGTTGCTTTTGGAAAGGCTGTTTTGAGTAGTAAGGAAATGTTTGAAAGCAAGAAAGGGATGGCAATAAGAACTGACAAGGTTTTCATAAAACCTGGAACTTACCCTAGCTTTAAATTTTTAAAAACCAATTTTAATTAGGTGAAAAAATGAAAAAGCTGTTAGTCGCATTAGCAAGTGTTTTAATCCTAGGGCTTTTTTTGACAGTAGCTTTAGCAAAACCAAAAGAAAAAGAACCTTTAGATTCAATAACTTTCATTCATTACAGAAACGGAAAAGTAGTAGCAAAGGGAGGAAGTTGTACAAAACTCCTTGGAGTTAAATGGAAAACCTTACCAATAAATTATGTGATTGACCCTAAAAATTATGACAAAAACCTTGTTATCGAGGCTATTTCAAAAGCAGTAGAAGAATGGGATTTGCATACAACTAAAGAACTTTTTGATGGCTATGATGTAAGCGATGGAGAATGGGGGGTTCTAGACTATAAAAATGTATACACTTTTGAAGAATATTCAAATGACAATGTAATAGCAGTAACAAGGATTTGGTACACAAGAATAACAAAAGAAATAGTTGATTATGACGTTTTGTTTAACACTTACTATGGATGGTACGACTGTAATAAAACAAGTTGCACAGAAGAGAATAGAGGAATGGATTTGCAATCGATAGCTCTACATGAAACTGGACATGGAATTGGGTTAGCAGACGTTTACAGTAGTGCTTGTAGTTATGTTGTCATGTATGGTTACAGTAGCTATGGGGAGGTGCAGAGGGAACTTACAAACCCAGATATTATAGGATTGCAAAGACTTTACGGAACTTAACTTTATTTTCTTTCTTTTAAAAAACTTTTTTATTTAAAAATAAAATAATTTCTTATGCTTCCAAAAGAGCTTTTAGAAGTATTAGCTTGTCCAAAATGTAAGGAAAGAGTAGAAGAAAAAGAAATGTTTTTAATATGTGAAAAATGCAAGCTTGCTTTTCCTATTTTAGAAGACATTCCTGATTTGCTTATAGAAGACGCTTGGCCCTTGGAAAAAGCAAAGCTTAATAGCTTTAAACACGATTTAAAATTGTGAAAGAATGAAGATAAGTGAGCTAAAAAGTGGGATGAACAACGTAAGCTTGAAAGCGAAGGTTGTTGATATTTCTGATAAACGCGAAGTGATGACAAGGTATGGAAGAAGAAGTGTTGCTGACGCTACTATTGAAGATGAAACTGGACAAATAACTTTAACTCTATGGGGGGATCAAATTAAAGCAGTAAGTATAGGAGATAATGTTAGCATAACAGGAGCTTTTGTAACTGAATTTAGAGATAAACTTCAAGTTTCTATACCAAGAAGTGGAAGAATAGTAAGAGAGTAGTGATGTAAATTTGCATACCTTATTTCCAACTTGTCAGAAGTTTTGTTAGAAATTTTTAACCTCTAATTAAATATTAAGGAATATAAATAATTTCAATTTTATATAAATATCAATGAAAGAATTTGAAATGGATAAAGTAAAAGAGTTTTGGAAAAAAATCCTTCCTTCTTATGAACATCATTTATTGGATAATATCACGATTAATACCTTATCTGACAGGGAAATTTTGAATTTTGTTAGAGCATGTAACAAAAATGTTGGTGTTGAGGTTGGTTGTCAACTAGCTAAGATTGCTAATTGTTTTAAAGATAAATCATTACTAGTAGAAGTTATTGATTCTTTTAAAACCTCTTTCTACACTCTAGACCAATTTTTTAGAATTGGAGAGATAGTTAAAGATAAGTATCTTTTAATTGATATCCTTAACATTTCCAAAAAGTATGGTTGTTTTTCACGTGAATTTATTTATAACATTGCCAATGAAGCACAGAAAACTAGAGATAAAAATAAAATAGTTATCTTGAATAACATTTTTAAATGTAAGAATGTAGTAAATGCAATAAGCTCTACTACTATGATGTATTTTTCTCCGTTAAATAGAGAGGTTGCTTATCAATTAATTAGATTTGGTTGCGAAACCCAAAATAGAGATTTATTGGTAGAAGCTTCTAACACCCTAGGCTCAGAGGATGTGGTAAAATCTATAACAGAGAATGTAGACTTTTATGAGTGCTGTGCAGAGAAAGAAATTAATAAAATATTGTATTCCTTTAGAAAAAGAAGTAGTTAAAAGTTAAAATGCAAGATAGATTAGAATTGAGAAAGTAAAAATTTTTTCTGTAGCTTTTAACTCTGAAGCTTATATTTTTTACATTCAAATTCACAATGGTCATCCCCATTAGCTATGCACTTAGTTTCAACTACATCCCAAGAAAATTTTGTTGTTTCTTCTAGCCATCCCCTTATAAACCCAGAAAAAAACCCACAGATTTTTTGATGAATGTTTTCACATCCTGAGCATAGAGCGCACTCTTCTATTCTTATCTTAATTGAATCTTTCTTTTTACTAGAAGAAAGAATTCCGTATTTTCCTTTTAAAAACAGCTTGCTCAATTCTTCTAAACTTTCTCCTGATTGGAGCCGATCCCTCTATAAACTATAATAGGCTGAAATTTATAGAATCCTACAAAAAGATAGTTTAAAATTTGTAAGGCAAAAAGAGCGCCATCATCACTGATTTTTTTCCTTATTCTCTTATCTTTTACTAAATTTTCCATTAGTGTTTTAATTATTTTATCTGTCTCTTTTTCTGTAAAAGGTATAAACGTTGGTATTTTACCATATCTATTTTCATAAATTAAAAATTCACAATGCTTATCTCCGTTTGCTACACACTTAGTTTCAATGACATCATAGTTGTTTATATCTGCAAGTATTCCAGCAAAAATTCCACCCCAAACACAAGTTTTCTTATGTATATTTGGAAAACCAGCAGAATAAGTATCTTCAAATATCAATTTTATGTTTTTGTTCTCAACATTGATTTTTCTTAAATATCCAGTCCCAACATTGCTGAAGCCATAATTCAGTCCATCTAAAAATTCTTTTGAAGTAAGTATTTTTTTGTCAATAAAAAACTTTCTGATTAAAGGAATAATACGAACTATTAGAGCTAACTTTGCTGTTCCAGGATTTTTTAAAAGATTTAATAAATTGATATTTTTAATCATTCTTAAAGGCATCATCCCAAAAATTTTTGTAGCAATGTAGTAGATTTTGGTAAATTGAAGAGAATAACAACCAAGTGAAACTGATAATAAATTAAAAAGAGAATAGTGAGCATAATTTCCCAACCTTTTTCTTATGGGTTCTTTTAATCCTAACCCTGGAACGATTAATGATAAATCAAGTGATTTAAAAATTTTAAAAGCCCTTTCTTCTATATACTCAATTTCTTTTACCATTATTATTAATTATTTAAAAATTAAAATAAATAAGTTTAAAAGGTTCTTAATAATTTGGAAAAAAATCTAACAAATATTTGTTAAACTCGTTTGTAATCTGGTAGAGGATTGTGAAAAAAAAAGGAAACGTAATTTTAAGATAAGGTAAAATTCCAAAGAAGTAAATAAGAATTGTTGGTTTTTTTGATTTAATATTTAAAATCAAAACAAATATTTTATTAGACTAAAGTATTTTTAATTAATGGAAGCCGAGGTGGCAGAACTAGGCTAATGCGCCAGCCTTGAGTCTTCAATGAGAAAATGGCTTGACTCTGACTAATGATGAGTCGGAGGTGAGTTGAGAAAGCTGGTGGGGCTTTGCCCCTTCTGGGTTCAAATCCCAGCCTCGGCGTCCTTGCTAAACTTTATATGCTTTTCGCTTTCTCCCCTTTCTTGAAAGTTAAGCGGAATAATAAGCGGAAAAAGCAAGGAATGAAGCGGAATGAGCCGTGCTTCCTCCTGAAGGAAGTTGGGAAGC
>JAWCMJ010000012.1:10221-12845 GCA_039091285.1 Candidatus Aenigmatarchaeota archaeon | reverse complement strand
ACCAGGCTTAAACCTTCTGCTTCTTTCTTTGTCAAGAAACTTAAAACAAGTTTCTGGTTATTTTCTGTTGTGTTCCAGTTTTTTATGTTTTCCAGTTCTCTGTTGTATGTTTGTAAAGTTTTGTAAATATCGGTGAGAACTGTACTTGAGTTACTGTGGGCTCGGAGGGATTTGAACCCTCACTACTGCGTTTCTCCAAAACCGAAGCGCAGGCGGCTATCCATGTTACCGAACGAGCCCAGTTATTTATAATTAAAATTTATAAACAGATAAAAAGTTTTAAATCAAAGCTATTAATTTTTTCAAATTTTTTGTTTAACATAAAAGTTAAACAAAAATAGTTATAAAAAAATATAGAAAATTCTACAACAATCAATTTAAATAGGTTAATATAAAAGAATTTTACGGGTTAAGGGTTTTAATTAGGGGTTTAAAATACGGGTTTTGTAGGGTTTGAATTAGATACTCTTTTTGCTAAATATCTAATTCTTAAGATAAAATAGTTGAAAACCTTTATAAATGGTTTTCGATGAAACAAAATATATTTTGTTGAAAATGGGAGGATTAAAATGGAGAGTATTGTTCAAAGCGCTTTGAAAAGAACATTCGGAGAAGATTCTCCTCAAACAAGGTTTAGGTTAGAGTCAACTTCTGGAGCAACGTTTTCTAGTGTTGATTATTATAAACTAGCAGAGCAAGAGTTTGGTTTTTCAGTTAAGAAAGCAAAAATAGTTGTTGTTGGCTGTGGAGGAGCAGGACAAAACGCAGTAACAAGACTAACTGAAATGGGTATAGAAGGGGCTACGACAGTCTCTTTAAACTCAGACGCAAAGCACTTGGCAGTTGGAAAAGCTGATAAGAAAATTTTAATAGGAAAAGAACTTACAAGGGGTTTAGGTTGTGGAGGTTATCCAGAAATTGGAAGAAAATGTGCAGAAGAATCAAGAAATGAAATAAAAGAATCGATAGAAGGAGCTGACTTGGTTTTTGCAATTGCTGGTTTAGGAAAAGGAACAGGAACCGGGAGTATTCCAGTAGTTTGTGAGATCGCAAAGAGTATGGGAGCAATTGTAATTGCAGTAGTTACCATGCCTTTCAAGTTAGAAGGAGCAAGAATTTCAAAAGCAGAAGAAGGTTTGGCAAACCTAAGACAAGTTACAGATACAGTAATAGTTATAGAGAACGACAAGCTTTTGAAGTATGCTGGCAACCTATCAATTCAACAAGCATTTGCTGTTGCTGATGAACTAATAGCAAGCATGGTTAAAGGTATAACAGAAACAATTACTTTACCAAGCTTGGTAAACTTAGACTATGCAGACGTAAAGGCAGTAATGCATACAGGAGGAGTTGCTGCTATAGGAGTTGGTGAAAGTAACAGCTCAGATAGAGCAAAAGATGCTATAACAAAGGCTTTGCTTAACCCATTGCTTGAAGTTGACTATACAGGAGCAACAGGTGCACTAATTCATATAACAGGAGGACCTGACCTTAAACTTGAAGAAGTAAATGCTATAGGAGAAACAGTCTCTCAACATTTAGACCCTAGTGCACAAGTATTCTGGGGAGCTAGAATTCTACCAGAGTTTGAAGGTAAAGTTCAAGTTATTGCAATAATAACAGGAGTTAAATCTCCATACATTCTAGGTCCAGTAACTTACGAAAGACCTGTGGTGAAAGAAATCAGCGAAACCTTGGGAATTGATATAATTAGATAAAAAGGCACCACACTTCAAAATAATAACTTCATTTATCCTCTGGAATTTAGCTATGAAGAAATGTGGTTGCCTTAAAGGGGGCGGTTGTATGGACGAGGATATACCAGACCCAATAGAAGATGCCGACTGGGATGAGGAAGAGGAGTACGATTTATAAATTCTTTATTCTTTTTTTATTTTTTTATACCCATTTGATTAAGCCAGATTTTTGCAATTTTTCTAAGATTCCAAGAATTGCAGCCTTAACTATATCTCTGTTTCCATTAACAGAAAAAACATCTACAATTTGTTCTATATCCGATTTTCCATCGCACTGAACCCAAACAAGAAAAGCTATAGGGTCAAGAGTATAGGTTTCGTTTGTTTCTTTGTCAAGAAGAAGATAAACATCTCCAGCTTTACTCCAGATTAGTTCTCTTACTCTTTGTGGTTTTTTCCCTTCGTTCATACTGCTCCAGTTTCAGCCATTTCTCCTTCTTCTGTCATCTCTGGGGCTTGTATGTGTTTGATGATTACTATGTCGCCAACTGCTTGAACCATTGTATAAGGAACTATCAAACCCTTTTTTCCACTTACAATCTTTCCTAGAAAAGACTCTTTAGCTGCTTCTATTACTAAGGCTCTAACCTTAAACCTTGAAAGGTCTAACTCAACATCAGAAACCTTACCACAATAAAATCCTTTTCCCGTAAAAACATCTTTACCAAACATTTCTTGAACATCTTTAACTGTTATTGGCATTCTCATTCCTCCTTATAAAATTTGTATTTAAAATAATATAAGGCTTCTATTCTTAAAAATTTAAAGCCAAAAGTAGAAATTTAAAATGTTATTGATTGAGCCCGGATCGCATAACCTGGTAGTGCACTAGCCTGCTAAGCTAGGGAGCCTTTGGCTCTTGCGGGT
>JAWCMJ010000012.1:6609-10190 GCA_039091285.1 Candidatus Aenigmatarchaeota archaeon | reverse complement strand
AAAAATAAATATTAATAAAAAAATCTTATAACTAAATCTAGATAAGGGCCCGTAGTCTAACGGTAGGACGTCGCCCTGACACGGCGGAGAAAGGAGTTCAATTCTCCTCGGGCCCACGTGAAAAAATGGATTTAAAAGAAATAGCAAAGTTTCAAAGAGAATTTGATAAAAAGCATGGATGGGATTGGACGGAGTGTTCTAAAGAAGATAAAATTAAACACTTACAGTATGCAACTATTGCGTTAGCAGGTGAAGTTGGAGAGTTTGCTAATACTGTGAAAAAAATTTTAAGAGAGCTAAAATTTTCAAAAGAAATACCAAAAGAAGAATATGAAAATCTGAAAGAAGAAATAACAGATGTTTTTATTTATCTTCTTAAGGTTACAGACCAAATTTTAGGAATTGATATAGAAAAAAAATACTTTGAGAAAATGAAGGTTAACGAAAAAAGGTTTGAGAAATTCAAGGGTAAATGATTTTAATTTTCTAATTAAAAATATAATTATGGCAATAAAGCTAGTAGTTGATGCTATAGTTAAGAATGAGGGAAAAATTCTTTTAATAAAAAGAGGTTCTGAACCGTTTGAAGGAATGCTTGCACTTCCAGGAGGATTCGTTGAAGAGGGAGAAAAAGTTGAGAAAGCGCTTATAAGGGAAGTTGAAGAAGAAACCTCTCTTATAGTTAAGCCAAAAGAAATTTTAGGTGTTTACTCTGACCCTGAAAGAGACCCAAGAGGTCATGTTGTTTCTGTAGTTTTTATTGCTAACGTTGTTTCTGGTGAGCTTGAGGCAAGTAATGATGCTGAAGAAGTTGGATGGTACAACCTTGAGAAAATAGACTTGAAAAGACTCGGTTTTGATCATGCAAAAATTCTTGAGGATTACAAAAAATGGCTAAAAAAGAAAAGAACTTTCTGGTCAAGCTTAGCTGATTAGTTTACCTATTTTCTTTGCTATGATTTTCACACATCTTTTAGCAACTTCAAAAGGTTCTGCAGAAGCTTCCACATACTCTACATTAAATTTTTTGACTAAAATTTCTGGAAGGTTGTAGTAAACTTCTGTTTGTTTTTCTAGATAATTTGTTGCTTCAAAAACATCAAAAAATCTTTTTCTTAAATGCTTCCTATTCTTAAGCTCTTCTACAGGAACTTTTAAAATTAAAGTTAATATCGGTATGTTTTTATCATACCTATTAACTTCGTCAAGCCAAGAAAAATCAACCTCCCCTAAAATTCCTTGATAAACATAAGTGGTAAGCAAAGACCTTTCTTGAATTATGAGAAAATTTTCTTCTGCTTCTTCGAAGGGTTTTATCGAGTTCAAGTAATGAAATAAATGGTCTGCTGCATAAACTAAAGCAAAAACTTCTTGACTAGGTTCCTCCTTCATGCTTCTGAGTATGTCAGTAAAAGCCCCTGTAACAAAGCTTGTGGGTAGCTCAGTCCTTTTAATTTTCGAATTTTTATATTTTTTTCTTAAGAATTCTGTTACGATGTTTGCTATTGTTGTTTTCCCACAAAAGTCAGGGCCATCTATGCTTACAACAAAAACAGCCATAATTTCTTTAAAGTTTAAGTATAAATAAATTTTTTATTGTTTTATTTCATTTTCTATCATACTGAGTCTTAAGATTATAAATACTATTAGAGTTGCTACTGTAGCCAAAAGATAATACCCTACACCAATAGCTATTCCAATAGAAGCAACAATCCACAATGAAGCAGCAGTTGTTAAACCAACAATTTTTTCTTTAAACTGAAAAATCGTACCACCACCTATAAAACCAATTCCAACTATAATATAAGCTGCTATTCTTGAATGATCTCCACTCGGAAAAGCAGTTAAGGATATTAGTGTTAAAATGGTAGAACCTAAACAGATTAGCATATGAGTTCTTAATCCTGCTGGCTTTGCTCTTAATTCTCTTTCATAACCTATTATACCTCCAAGAAAAACAGAGAAAAGCAGTTTTAATATCATTCCAACTTCTTCCATAATTTAATTTATTAAAATTATTTATTTATCTTTAAACACTCCAATACTTTCTTGTTTTCAAGTAGTTTCTTTCTGCTTCTAGAATACTTTTAAAAAGTTCTTCTTCGTTCCTGTGAAACTTTGATAAAATTCTTATTGTAGTATCTGGTCCTATACCTCTTCCAGCCAAACAATAAGCTACCTTTTTTCCGTACGTTAAGAATAAGTCAGCAATTTTTCTCATCCTTTCAAATTGTTTTTCCTCTTCTTTTGTTATCCCCAAGTTTCTTATTTTTTTCTTAACTATTCTCAAAATACTTTGATTGTTAGGTCTAGCTATTCCAAGTAGTCTTGCACCACATACTCTACATTTCAAGTCTTCCGGTATGTTTTTCAAAACGAATAGTTGGCTCCATTGAGCGCAATTTAAGCAGACAAACCTTAAGCTTGTGGCTAAAAGTCTTTGCTTGAAAAGTTTAAAAATTTCTGGTTCAGGTTTTGTTGGTCCAAGAACTTCTAAGTACTTATGTTTTATTCCAACCCTTCCTAGAAAAGATAATCCTGGCTTAAAAACTACTTCTATTTCTCCGCTTTGAATTTTCTTTAAAATTTCTTTTGCTCTTTCTAAGTCAAGTTTTTCAACTTCCAATTCTTTTAGGGTCTCTTTAAAAATAGGTGAGCCAGCATAATCGTCTATAATTCTTTTGATGGTCGTTTTTCCGTAATCAGCATTCTTAGAAATAGAACCAAACCTTTTTGCAACATGGACAAACTTCCATTCGAACAAATCACTCTTACTCAAACTTATTTCTAAATAATTTCTTAATAGTTCAGGGTTTGTTTTGAAGATAACTTCTTTTATTAATTCAACGTTTTTGTTTTGAAACTGAAGAATTATCCTGTACGGGTCTACTTTTAAACCTATGGAACCAAGTCTTTGGGTTAAGAGTGCTGAAATAAACCTTCCAAGAGTTTCGTTTGTCAAAGACCCAAAGCATGAATGAATTATTATTGTGTTTTCATAATCTTCGATTAAAATTTTTTTATCGTCAGGGATTGTTCCATAATTTAATTGTTTTTTTATTGTCTCAACCATTTTTTTTGCACAATTTTTATCTATAGGATATAGTTCTAAAAGTTTTTTTATAGCATCTTCTCCGTTTTCAAGCATTTTAGCAATCAAACTTCTTAACCTTCCAACTTCTTGAGAGACTTCAAAAGGAACAGGGATAAGTTCACCTTCCCAAGCTGGTATTGCTGCTTCTATATCAAGAGTTGGCTCAACAATTATCTTATCTTCTTTTATGTCCAAAATTCGCCAAGCTTCACCTTTAACTATAAAGTTACTTCCAATTTCAGCGTGTAAGGCAACAAACTCTTCATCTAAAACACCGACAAAACTATTATCTAATGAGTTAAAAATTTTGTATTGTTTGACTTCAGGAATCGTTGAAAGTTGTGTGAAATAATATTCAAACCCTCTTCTCTTCTTTCTTATTTCTTTATTTAAAAAAATTAAACCCAGTTGCTGAAGTTGTTTACAAACTTCTAAAAATTCTGTGTAACCTAAGTTTCTGTAAAGGTAAGCTCTTTTAACTATACCG
>JAWCMJ010000012.1:0-6525 GCA_039091285.1 Candidatus Aenigmatarchaeota archaeon | reverse complement strand
GACCGACAACCTGATGAGCCAAAACATCTAAAGAATTTTCATGAAACCTCAATTCTTCCAATTCTTCTTTTAAAGCCTTTCTTGCTATTACTGCAGACTCAAAAATATCATCTTCATCTACTGAAATAATTATCCCTTTAGCTACCCTTTCTACTTCATGTCCACTTCTCCCAACCCTTTGAATAAGCTGAGTTACTTGTCTTGGACTCATGTACTGCAAAACCAAATCGACACTCCCAACATCTATTCCAAGTTGTAAAGAGCTTGTAGAGATTATTGACTTAATTTTTTCTTGCTTGAATTCTTTTTCAGTTTTTATTCTTACCTCTTTACTCAAGCTTGAATGATGAACACCAGCAGGAAATTTTTTGTCTAAGGCTTTAATTCTTGAAGCTAAAACCTCAGCAAACTCTCTTGTGTTGGTGAATGTTAAAACAGAACGAGACTTTTTTATTTCTTCGATTATGAACCTAAGTCTTGAAACAGTTTCTGGTGAAGCAAAAATTTTTTCACCTATTTTTCTATCTTTAGGCTCAGGTTTAGGATAAACTACTTTTATTTTCATTCCCTTTGGAAAAGTTGCTTTTATTATTTCTACTGGTTTGTTAGGGGAAATGAACTTTGCAATTTTTTCTGGTGAACCAATGGTTGCACTCAACCCTATAACCTGAAAATCTCCACAAACTTCTCTTAACCTTTCCAAAGCTAGTCCTAATTGTGTTCCTCTTTTTGAATCTGCTATTTCGTGTACTTCATCTATAACAACCCATTTAACGTTTTTAAGGTGCTCTCTAATTTTTTTCCCAGGTAAAATTGCTTGTAAAGTTTCTGGAGTTGTTATTAGTAAAGAAGGAGGAAACTCAACTTGTAATTTTCTTTCATAAGGGCTTGTATCACCATGTCTCACAGAAGCTTCTATTCCAATTTCGTTACACCACCATATAAGTCTTTCAAGCAAGTCCCTGTTAAGAGCTTTTAATGGAGTAATGTATAAGACACTTATTGGTTTTGGTTTTTCTTCTATAAGAAAATGGAATATAGGAAGCATGCAACTTTCAGTTTTTCCTGTTCCTGTCGGGGCAATAACTAAAACGTTCTTTCCTTCTAGAATAACTGGAATAGCAAGCTTTTGTGGTAAAGTAGGAATTTTAAATCTTTTTTCTACAATTTTTCTTAGCTCTGGGTTGAGCATTTCAAAAACCATAATTATCACTAAACAGGTTTGAAGAATATATTATACGATTTCCTTAACATAATAGCAATATATAAATTAGGTTTGCTCTTAAATATTTTCCCTTTATAAAAAATATTCTTGTGGAAGACGTTGAAAAAATAATAAAAATTTTGAATAAAAAATACAAAGTAAAGCCTTGGAAAGAAAAACCGTTCAGGCTTCTTGTAGCTACACTCTTATCTCACAGAACAAAGGATGAGAAAACGCACCAAGCCTTTAAAGAGCTTTTTTCCAAGGCAAACACTCCTAAGAAAATTTTAAAATTGAGCGAAAAGGAGATAGAAAAATTAATAAGAAAAGTTGGCTTTTATAGGCAGAAAGCAAAAAGAATTAAAAAAATAAGTAAGATTATTCTAGAAAAATATAAAGGTAACGTTCCTTCATCAAGAGAAGAACTAATGGAACTTCCAGGAGTTGGTCCGAAAACAGCTGATGTCGTTCTTTCTTATTCTTTTAGCATGCCTGTAATTGCTGTTGATACTCATGTTGCAACGATTTCAAAAAGATTGGGTTGGGCAAAAAGCAAGGAACCAGAAAAGATAAGGGAAGAACTGCATAAAATTATTCCAAAAAAAATATAGATTAATAATAAACAACCTTTTTGTTGAATTCGGAAAGGATATTTGCAAAGCAAGACCTAAATGCTACATATGCCCAATTATAGAGTTTTGTAAGTTTGAACAAAAAAATTTGAAATTTACTCCTTAAGGAGGTAACAAATCTTTATCGTTTTTTAATTTAAAACCTGAACTATGAGAAAAAAAGCTTTAGCTTTGCTTTTTCTTCTTTTAATACCAGTAGCATACTCTCTAGAAGCAAACATAATAGAAGGTGAAATATTAGAGATAGGAGCTAAAGAACTGCTAGTTTCTTTTGGCATGTTAAAAGGAAGCATAAACTTCAGACTTGGAGAATATAAATGGCCTGCAAGAGAAATTTGGTTAGTTCCAGAAGGTACTTTACCAGCCTCCTATAAATCAACTGGAGTTTATCTAGAAATTCCTGAAAATATAACTTTTAGCACTTGCAAGACTTCTGTCTACTACAATGAAACCTTTGGCTATGCTTTTAAGATACTTTCATCTCAAATAGCAGAAAACGGAAGCTTTTGTGGGCTGGCCTATAACGGAACTTATGAAATTTTAGCAAAGTTCTAGTGATAACATGAAAGCTTTGATTATTTTGTTTGTTTTTCTTTTTTTACTGATTTTATACATTTTCTCTTCTTACACTGTTCTTTTTTCAAAAACTATTAAAAACGAGACAATACCTTTTTATCTAGTTGGAAAGGTTAGAATGGAAAAAGGAAAAATATTTATTTTGAATGTTTCAATCGACTAAAAATTAATTAAGTGTTAGATTGTTTGCTCTTATTATCTCTCTTGCATTTTTTACGAAAATTTTTAATTTTTTTATTGAGATTTTTGTCCTTTTATGTAATTCTTCTAAACTTTCTTCAAGCAGTTGTTTAAGTAAAATAATACGCGAATTTACAAATTTTTCTTTGCTACCTTCATCTAAATTTTTTAATATTGTTATAGGATAAAGTTTTTTTCCTTCTATCAATCTTTCTAAACTCCTTTCTTCTGGATAGCCCCAACCTAAAAAATCTATCTTCTTACAAAAAGCATACCTTTTTGCGTGTTCAGAAAACTTTGTGTTACAGACTATTAGAATTTTATGAAAATCTAAAGAGTGTTTGTTTACTTTTTTTCCTTCAATCAAATCTTCCAAAATGGCTTGAACTTCAAGAAATACGTCTTTACCTGTATAAGTATGGGGATTAGAATGATGTTTTATCTCAACTAAAATTGTTTGATTTTCTTTTTTTGCTATAGCATCAATTTCATGTTCCACACAATAACCTTGGATAATTTGATTTGGGATTATCTCATAACCGTATTCTTTTAAAATAAATTGGACAAACCTTTCAAAATCAGGTTTGGGTTTAATTAAAGAAATAGCTTCTCTTAAGTCTCTTTGATGTTTGACTTCTGGCTTAAACTTCTGTAAGAATTTAAAAATCATCTTAAGAATTTTTTTTGTTTCTATCTCATCATAAACTCTTTTTTCAATTTCATCAGCAACGATTTTTGCTTGCTCTTGAGAAGTTCCCATCCTTAAGCAAGTCCTTATTATTTTTTCTTTTTTAAATTCTTCTTTTCTTCCATCAGCTTTTGTTACAAGTGTCATTAATTAAAATTTTTACCGTTAACTAATAAATATGCTAAAGAGAACAATGAGTTGTCCCATTTGTAAAAATAAAGATTTAAACTACTTACCCTGGCTTGGCCAATTATACGAATTCAGAAGTTGTGGGTACAAAGGACCATTAGTTATCGAAAAATCTAGAATAAGGAAAATTGTTAGGTTATAAAATTAACCTTCCTTTTCCGTATGGTATGTGCTTTTTAATTTCTTCCAAGTTTATTTTTTCAACAAAATTCTTGATTTCAAAAGGAACTTTAAGGAGAAATTCTTTTTTGACCTGTTTTGCTAATTCTTCTGAACTTACCTCTCCCGGGCAAATTGTAACCATGTAAGGGGTTTGTTTTTTTACTGCAGTTACTGGTCCAGCTATAATTTTTACTTCTTCTCCAACTTTTACACCAATAGAAACTCTTAGAGCAACTTTTTTTAACCATTCCCTTTTTCCTTTGACTTTAAAACTACCTAGAGGCAAACCCCCTTGTTTAACAATTTGCTCTGGTTTTATGTAGAATACATCTATACAACCTAACCCTAAAAGCCAAGCTTTTGAGTGGGTTGCAGCAAACTCAGCAGCCTCCATAATAGTTTCCATAGGTATTTCTTGTTTCTTCTCATTCCTTATTAAAACAAAAGATGCGCCGTGTATGTCTGCATGAAAAATTAAATCTTGTTTTCTTGCGTATTTCTTAACTATTTCTTCGTTGGTTTTTGCATCCTTTCCGCCTATTACTAAAAGTCCATCACTACTTAGGAACCATCTAAACCTTTCATACCATTCTTTTTCTTCTTTTTCAACCGTTATTTTTCCCATAACTTTTTTCAATTTTTCACTCTTTTTCTTGATTTTTTTTGCTTGGTTGAAGTAAAAGCTTGCGTTATCTTCTATACTTTTTCTAAAATCTAAATCAAATTCAAAATCATCAACAAGAAAAGTTATCATAGCTTTTGAAGGATTAATTTCTTTTATTATTTTCTCTTCGTCCAAACCTTCGATCTTTGATTTGATTTCTTTCCAACCAACCCCATCTTCTTTTAGTTTTCTTATTTCTTTTAAGAATCTGTCAAAAATTTGATACTTTTCGTAAAGAATTTTCCCAATTTTTTTGTATTTATCAAGTTTTTCTATTAATTTTTCTAGTTGTATTCTTTGTTTTTCAGAAATTTTTTCAATTTTCTCTTTCTCTTTTTCTAATTCTTCTGTTTTTTTACTCTCAATAAACCCTTCAAAGTAGTTTTCAACTGCCTCATTAAAAGTTTTAGTGTAAATTTTTTTATTTTCTTTAAATTTTTCGCTCTCAAAGGGTAGAAATTCTATAATTTTTTTGTTTTCAATAACTAAATTTGGTTTAATTTCTAAATTTTTCAATGAATCAAAAAATCTAAAAAGCCTATCAATTTCTTCTTGTTCCAATTCAGATGATAGTTTATCTTTTTTTATTCCAAGTTTTTTACAAAATTCTTCTGCATATTTTTTTGAAAAACCAAAGTCTGAGGCTAAAACCTTAACTATTTCTTTTTTTTTCTCTTTTAGAGACTTTTGAAAATCAAAAAAATTCTTATCAAAAGGATTTGAGCAAGAAACCGGATACTTGTAAATTTCTTTTGGGATAATTTTTCTATCTTTCCATTCTCTTTTATCAAAGGCATTTATTATTAATCCAGAAGAATCTGTTAAAATTAAATTACCATTACTAAAAATTTCAAAAATTACTCTTAAGTTATCAACCTCAAACTCTATAACTCTGTCAAAGTTAACCTGGAAAACTTTTTTTATTTTTTTATTTAACAGATATTTTCTAAGTTGCATACAAAAACTTGAAGTTTTTTCAAATTTTTCCTTTTTTTTTGTTATATAAATAGCTTTGTCGAGCAAAACTTTCAAAAAAAACCTTTCTTTCTTGTAAATTTCAAACAAAAATATCTTATTGTTTTGTTTAATTCCTTGAATTTTCCCTCCTTCTAATCTTTCTCTTATTTCCTTAAGTAAAAACATTAGATCTAAGCTTGTTATTTCATCCATTTTAATCGCTATTTAGATTTTATTTTCTGACTAAATTAAAATTTAAATAATTCTTAAACAAAAAGAAGGTTATGGGAAAGTATAAAAGACCAGATTGGGATGAGTATTTTCTTGAAATAGCAAAAGTTGTTGGTACAAGAGCAACTTGTGATAGGGGGAGAAACGGTGCAGTTATAGTTAAGGATAAAAGAATTTTGACTACAGGCTATGTCGGATCGCCTTCTGGTTTGCCACATTGTGATGAAGTTGGACATTTGCTTGTTGAAACGATAGATTCTAAAGGAAAAAAGAAAAAACATTGCATAAGAACTACGCATGCTGAACAAAATGCGATAGTTCAAGCTGCTTTACATGGTGTTTCAACAAATGGAGCAACCCTATACGTAAAGTTTGTACCTTGTTTTACGTGTGCAAAAATGATCATAAATGCAGGAATTAAGAGAGTTGTAGCAGAAAAAGATTATCATGATTCTGAGTTAACAAAAAAATTTTTCAAGGAAGCGGGAGTTAAGCTTGAGATAAAGAAAAAGGAGATTGAGAAATATCCAGATCAAGAGTAAATTACTCTTTACCTAACTTTTCTTTCAATATTTTTTTTAGTTCTTCTGTACTTTTTCCAAAATATTTCTCAAACTCTGGAGTAGTAGTTATGGTTTTAGTTCTTCCAGCTTTTTCGGTTTTAATTAAACCTTTCTTTTCTAGGTTTTGAATATACCCGTAAGCCTTATTTCCTTGATATTTTACTATCAAAGACTGCTTTACAGGCTGTTTTATAGTAATTATGGCTAGAGTTCTCATCATCCCATTACTTAAATCAGCAAAAGGAGCAAGCTTAGCAACCCTTTCCCTATACTCTTTCTTAACTCTTAACTCAAAACCTTCAGCAGTTTCTACTAATTCTATACCCCTATCTTCTTTAATTAAATCTTTTTTTATTTCTTCTATCAGTTTTTTTATATCTTCTTCTGAGCCTATACCAGCTACTTTTGAAAGTATTTCCAGACTTAAAGGTTTATCAGAAACAAATAATGCAGCTTCTACCAATGCTTTCAAGTTCATT
>JAWCMJ010000011.1:0-13309 GCA_039091285.1 Candidatus Aenigmatarchaeota archaeon | reverse complement strand
TTGTTGTTAAGAAAGAAGATTTTGAGAACGCGTTAAAAATTGTTGAGCCGAGTGCAATGAGAGAAGTTTTGATAGAGATTCCAAAAGTTAAATGGGAAGATATTGGTGGGTTAGAGGAAGTTAAGCAACAGTTAAGAGAAATGGTTGAATGGCCACTGAAAAACCCTGAAGCTTTTGAAAGAATGGGGATAACTCCACCTAGAGGAATTTTACTTTATGGGCCACCTGGGTGTGGAAAAACTTTGGTTGCAAAAGCTGTAGCTAATGAAAGTGGGGCTAACTTTATAGCAGTTAAGGGACCTGAAGTTTTAACTCTATGGGTTGGGGAATCTGAGCGAAAAGTTAGGGAAATTTTCAGAAGAGCAAGACAAGTTGCTCCTGCGATAATATTTTTTGATGAAATAGATGCCTTGGCTCCAAGAAGAGGTCTTTATAGAGGAAGTGCTGTAACAGAAACGGTAGTTTCCCAGCTTCTAACAGAAATGAGTGGGATAGAAGAAACTAAAGGAGTGGTAATAATTGCTGCAACAAACAGGCCTGACATAGTTGACCCTGCTTTGCTTAGACCAGGAAGAATTGACAGGTTTGTTTTGATTCCTGCTCCTGATGAAAAGTCAAGATTAGAAATACTTAAAGTTCACACAAGAAACATGCCTCTAAAAAATGTTGATTTGAAAGAATGGGCAAAGAAGACAGAAGGATTTTCAGGGGCTGACATAGAAGCCTTATGTAGAGAAGCAGCTATGAACTCTTTAAGAGAAAACATAAAAGCTAAGGAAATAACTAACAAACATTTTGAACAAGCTTTCAGCAAGATTACACCCAGCATCACAAAAGAAGTCATTTCTTACTATCAAAAATTTATCGAAAGGTCGAAGAAGATAAGGGAAGAGGAAAAGGAGCCTCTTGGATACATAGGTTAATTTAATAATTTTTCAAACCAAAATATAAATGGTGAAGATATGCTGATAAAAGAAGTAATGAATAGAAACGTTATTGCAGCAAAACCTGAAACGAGTGTAAGGGAAGCCGCAAAAATAATGTCAAAATACCATATTGGTAGTTTAATAATCCTTGAAGAAGAAAAAATTACCGGAATAGTTACAGAAGGTGACATTCTAAGAAAAGTTATAGTTGAAGGAAAAGATTTGGACGAAACAAAAATTAAGGATATAATGACAGAAAACGTCATTACGATAACCTCAGACAAAACAATAGATGATGCTGTAAAAATCATGACAGAAAAAAAGATAAAAAAGTTGCCGGTAGTTGATAATGATAAATTAATTGGAATAATAACAGCAAGTGACATAATGGTTGTTGAACCAAAACTTATAGAAGCTATAGCAGGTTTAATTTCGCTAAAGATTCCAGGATATCAGGGTGGGTAAGTGAAAGCAAAATGCTTTTGTCCTAAGCATGGTAAGCTAAGCTTTGATGAAATAGTAATAAAAGATCACACTCCCTTATGCGCAAAATGCCATTCTGTTCTGGATTTTTGTACAGTCAAGCCTAGATTTGACGTTAACGGCGGGGAAGAGAAAAAAAGTAAGAAATGAAATTCTCTTTAATTTATTATTAAATGAGCAGTCTTTTCTACTATTCTTTTGGCTTTCCTATCGAAGTACAAAGATAATTTTTATGTACTCTAATTCCTTTATGCCCAACTTTTACTTGAATTTTATAATACTCTTTCAATTTTTTGCTTAAACTAGTTTATTAAATACCTCTTAATATAAAACTCTAAACTCTCAGTTAGTTTTTCATACACGCAAATTATAGACAGATTTTTCTATCTTCTATAAAATAAGGTAGAGAATAATCTATGAGTTTCACAATCACACTACCTATAGAATTTTCTGGAATGAATTTTTTTATATATGTTGCCTCGCAGTACTAAACATCCTCTAAAAAATTAGCATCTCTTTTTTCTTACCTATTTCCCAGCTTTGATTTTAAAGGTAGGAAAAAAGTAAGAAATAAAGCTATTTTCTTTTAAGAAAGTAAAAATAGCTAAAGCAATAATTTGTGTGATTAAAACAAAAATTTTTAAGTAAAAAGTAGAGAATTCGTATAAAATCCCAACTATAGTTCCTCCTATAAGCGAAGCAAAACCATAAAATGCTGTAAAAATTCCATAACCAGAACCTCTTTTTGATATCGGGGTTATGTCTGCTATCACAGCTCTCATTATCGTTTCATGCAAACCAATTACTGCACCAAGAATAACTACACCCAAAAATACAAAGATAAAGCTTTCAACAAAAACTAGATAAGGAATTGTTAAAGTCAGCAAAGGAATTAAGATTAAAAGAATCAAACCAGATTTTTTGTTTTTCTTTTCCAGCTTATCATAACTTTTTCCTATAAACAAAGCTACTACAGCATCAACTATCATAGCTAGTGAATAAAGTAAAGGAATTTGAGCTTCAGATACTACGTTTTTAAGCTTGAAATGATAACCTAAAATTACAAAGTTTATAAAACCAAGAGTTGTAGCAAACGTAAAGAAAAGATAAACCCAAAATACTTTTGATAATTCTTCTTTCTTCTTTTTCCTCTCTTTCTCAATCTTTGAATTTCTGAATAAAAAGTAAGCAAAGAATAGAAGGAGTATCAAAATTAAAAATGGGATAGAAAGAAGTAAATAGGCATACTGATATTCTGCTAAACTTATTTTTTTGAAGTTAAGAAAAAAGATTGAAATAATTAAAGGACCTATCAGCGCACCAAGTTGATCCAAAAACTCATGAATACCGAAACCAAATCCAGTACCAACTTTTTTTGCAGAATAAGAAAGAATTGTATCTCTGGCAGGACTTCTCACAGCTTTTCCTATTCTTTCCAAAATTATAAAAATCATGGCAATTTGCCAGTTTCCTGCTAAAGCAAGAAAAGGAACGAAAACAAGCAAAGCATACCCAAAAAATGTTAATACCCAGTAAGATTTTGTTTTGTCAGATAAATAGCCAGAAAATGCCCTTAGAGCATAACCAAAAAACTCTCCTAAGCCAGTAAAAAATCCTATTGCTACTGCACTTGCTCCAAGAATTTGAAGATATTGCCCATTAATTCCCCTTGCTCCTTCATATATTATATCTCCAAGCAAGCTAACTAAACCAAGGATTATTATTAAAGTAAAGGCATCTTTTATTAGCTTTTTCATCCAATCATCTTTCTACTCAAGAGCTTTCTCTGAAGTAGCCTCTTCTAGGGTTTTTGCCCAGTACATAAATGAAAATACTAAAGGAATCATCAACAAATAAGCAACGAACTTTATTTCATAAATTTCTGTAAAACGTATTAGAGCATTGATGCACATACCAACCGAAAAGAATATTGAAGCAATACTAAGTATTTTGTATACTTTAATTACATTTTTATCCAAATAAAACTTCATAAGGGTATAATTTTCATTCTTTTTAAAATTTTTTAAAACTTTTATGAAAAAATAAATAGAAAAAGAATAGACGATAAGGCTTACAAATCCGAAGCATATCGAAGCTAAGTTTGAAATTTCCATTCTAACCAACCCTTCTTATTCTTAGCCACCATCTAGCAACTACAAAGACAGTAAGCATTGCTGATATTTCTGTGAGCAACTTACCTAAGTCTGCAACAATATTCAAACCAAAAATTTTTCCTGAAGTATAAAGTATGAAACCTGCGTAAATTATTAAAAAAGATAGAAAAATAATTTTTAGTTCTTTTCTAGTTTGTTTTTTTGCTAAAAAGAAAATATTGATTATAACCTCTCTTTTTTTGCTACTCAAATTTGTATAAACACCAAACGAGACCAAAGCTCCCAGTATACCTAAAATTCCGAGGAATATATCGTGAAATACATAAAAGTCCATAAAATTAATTTCTAGAACTAATTTATTTAATTTTATCTTGTTGGATGAATTAAAACCAAACTTCCTTTTTCATCCCTCAAGTAAAGAGTATCACCATCATTATTCCAAATTGCATACTTACTATTCAAAAAAACCTCATCCTCGGTATTATTACCAGAGCCTGAGCAAACCCTTACTTCAGCCTTTGCCTCAAGAATAAAGCTTGGTAAAATAAAGGAGTTAGAGCTCCTATCTTTTACATTCCAGCTACTGATGTTTACAGGAAAGCTACATTCATTTTTCAAAACAAAATACTCGTCGTTTAAATTCTTACTATCATCGCCCTTTGCGTCAAAACGAAACTCACTTATTTTAATACAACCACTAAACTCAGAAATTTTTCCCCAAATTCCAAGTCTGTTTTTTCTTGCATGTTCTTCCGCCTCTAAAAATTGAGAATAGTATTTTTGGTTTGGAGAAACTATGTAAACGCTTGCAAAACCTTGTTTAACCATTTCTAAATTAACAAAAGTGTTTCCGACAAAAACATACCTTAAAAGCCTTCCGCTTGTATCTGAATTTGTAACGTCAGCCTCAAGAAAAACATTTTTACTTCCTATCAGCTCTTCGAGCTTTTCTTTAGCTTCTAAGTAAAAGTATTTATTTTTTTCAGGAGCATCCACTCCTAAAAGCCTAACTTTCTTACCGTTGGCCAACTCAAATGTATCACCATCTATCACTCTTGCAACAGTAACCATTGTTTTGCTTGAAGGGCTTTTTAGGAAGAAGAAATATAAAAAAACTAAAACAACTAGGAAAAGAATTGACATTAAAAGCTTGATTTTCACAATTTTCTTTTTTCATAATTTATTAATATTAGAATCCGACCACCAGAGGAGGTAATTTTAAGATTTTACTAACCAAAACTTTTAAAGTGAAGCTTTTCAAAATAGGTTCAGGATCAGAAATTCCTTTAGTTGGAACTATTTGTTTTGGTATAATAGATAGGGGTACAAACCTCCTACAAATTAGACCTTCCACACTTTGCAACTTAAGTTGTATTTTCTGCTCTACAGACTTAGGACCGAACTCAAAAACAAGAATTACTGAGTATATAGTTGAATTGGATTATTTGCTTGAGTGGGTAAGGGAAGTTGCAAGGTTTAAAGGAGAAAAACTTCAAGCTCACATAGACTTTGGCGAACCTACTTTATACCCCAATCTAATAGAACTGGTTCAAGGACTAAAAGAAATAAAAGAAGTAGAAATAGTTTCTATGGAATCGAAAAACTTACATCTTAATTTTGAAAAAATAGACGAGCTTGCAGAAGTTGGGCTTGACAGAATTAACTTATCATTAGATGCTTTAGACCCTGAACTAGCTAAAAAGTTAGCTGGAACAGAAAGTTATGATGTTAACATAATAATAGAGCTAGCAGAATACATAGCAAAATCTAGGATTAAACTTTTATTAGCTCCTGTTTGGGTTCCTGGCTTAAACGACCAAGAAATTCCAAAAATAATTAAGTTTGTAAAAGAAATAGGAGCAAAGCTAGGAATTCAGAAATATGAAGCACATAAGTATGGGAGAAAGCCTGAAGGTGTTAAGCCAATTAGCTGGTGGAAATTCTATCGAAAGCTTGAAGAATGGGAAAAAGAGTTTAACTTTAAACTAAAAATTACTCCAAAAGATTTTAGAATAGAGAAAAGAAAAATGCTTCCCATAATCTTTGAAAAAGGAGAAAAAATTAGAGCTGAAATAAAGGCTCCTGGATGGATAAAGAATGAAATGATTGGAGTAGCTAAGAATAGATGCATAAGCATAGTTGATTGTAAAGCAAATATTGGAGATAAAATTAAAGTTCAGATTATTGAGAATAAACATAACATTTATGTTGCAAAAAGAGTTTGATTAGTGGAAGTAAACTTCCGAAAAAAAAGTATATTTATACCTTTAAAGTATTTATGATGAACGTTTGGGTTTCCAAGATAATTGATAACAGAAAAGTTTTAAGAGAATTAAATACCCAAGAGATTAGAAGTGTTAAAAAAGATTTTAGATGCATACTTTGTAAAGGTTCAAAGCTTCTTTGTGGAAAAGCTAGATGTCCAATTCTAGTAAGAGTTTATGCTCAAGTAAAAATTAAACCATTTATTGAAAAAACAGAATTAGAAGGCTCTTCCCCCCCTGACATCTTTATCGGAAGAATAGGATATCCTTATGTATACATTGGACCCTTGATTCCTCCTTTAAAAGGAGATACTTCAATTCTCTCTTGTCCAGAATTTTGGCATGGAAAAAGTATAGATGAAATAATCGACTTAAGGTTTCAACTTGTTAGAGGAAAGTACAAAACTCATGTAAAAAATTTTAAAGGAAAGATAATTGAGTTAACAAGAGAGATAGCATTGAGTAAAAACTCTGTAGAAAGTGAAGCATACTTTACAAAGAAACCTTATGGAAGCTTGGTTTTAGACGATGAAGTTCAGCCTTTTGGACCTTCTGCCCCTTTGAAGAATTTGTTCGTTAGTAGCATAAAAACTGACCAAAAAATTGAAAAAGCTTATAGCGATACTGACTTAAAAGCTAGTGAAGCAGTATTTTGGCTTTATAAAAAGGGAGTTTTAATCTCAAGAATTCAAAGAGCTTTTTCTGCTGGACTTTTTGGAATAGAAGAAAATAGAAGGCTAACTCCTACTAGGTGGTCAATTACTGCTGTTGACTCAACAATTTCTCAAAAGCTCTTAGAGCAAGTTAAAACTTTTCCTTTAATAAATGAGTTTAGGGTTTATGAGCATGAAGCTTTGGATAATAAGTGGATTGTTTTGATGATTCCTGATTATTGGAGCTATGAGCAGATGGAAGGATGGTATCCTGGAACAACTTGGAATCCGAAAGGAAAAAATATTTGGATAATTTCTGATTGGGAAGGATTTGAAGGAAGAACTACTTACGCTAAAACAGGTGGTTGCTACTATAGCACGCGTTTAAGCGTTGCTGAGCAGTTAGTTAAAGAAAGAAGGCAAGCCACAGTAATTACTTTCAGAGAAATTCATCCTGGCTACCTAATGCCAGTAGGAGTATGGCATACTCGCGAAAGTATAAGAGAAGCTGTAAGTAAAAAGCCTGGTGCTTTTAAAAGTTTAGAAGAAGCTTTAAAATATATAAACTCAAAGCTAACTATACCGTTAAAAAACTGGGTAGAAAATGCTTCTCTTCTTAAAATAATCCTTTACCAGAAAAAAATTTCAGAATTTTTGAAGAAGGAAAATTTATGCAAGTAAAAGAAATAAAATGCAAATCCCTTTTGAACAAAAGTAAGCTTGCAGATTATTGTATAAATTGCTATGTTGGTTGTGAGCATTCTTGTATCTACTGCTATGCAGAATATTATACAAAAAAATACACTCAACATAAAGAAGAATGGGGAAGTTTTGTTGACGTTAAGATAAATGCTACAGAAATCTTAAGAAAAGATATTTTGAACAAGAAAAAGGGAAGTGTTTTCCTTTCTTCGTTAACAGACCCTTATCAGCCTTTGGAGAAAAAGTATGAGCTAACAAGAAAATGTTTGGAAATTTTACAAAGAAACAATTTTTCTGTTTGTATACAAACAAAATCCTCCTTAGTTTTGAGAGACCTTGGAATTCTTAAAAAGTTTAAGGATTGTGAAGTTGGTTTTACCATAACAACACTAGAAGAAAAAATAAGGAAAGATTTTGAGCCTTTTTCTTCTAGTGTAGAGGAAAAGCTAAGAGTTTTGAAAGTTTTGAAAGAGAGTGGAATCAAAACATTTGTTTTTTTTGGTCCAGTTTTGCCATTTCTTTCTGATAAAAACCTTGAAGAATTTTTTGAAAAGCTTTCTGGCTTAGCCGATTATTTTTTTGTTGATAAGCTTAACCTTAAGCCTGGAACTTGGGAAAAATGTGAAAAAATTTTGAAAGAAAAGTATCCAGAAATCTTAGAAAAATGGCAGAGAATATTTTTTGAAAAGAGCAACTACTATAAAAATTTGAAGGAAAGGATAGAAGAAATAGCGAGAAAGAATAACTTGAAAGTCACTTTTTGTTACTAGTTACTTTTACACCATCCTCAAAAGCTTCTTCATCTTTTTCTCCAAATTCTTCTATAACTTCAGAAGTCTTCATGTCTCCTAATCTTCCAGCACAATCTTTACAAACTGTTACCGTTTTTTTAGTATCTTCGTCACCAGCAGTAAAAACTGTCCCCTCCCTTCCACAAATAGAACATTTACCTTCAAAAGTTGCTGAAAGTTTTATTCTCATACTTAATTTTTGTTTTTTGTGGTTAAATCTGTATACTGAAGGATAAAAAAATATTTATTAGAGATAACAATACCATTTTTTTTAGAAAAATAAAAGAGGTGAAAAAGTTGGCAAAGAAAAAAGGAAAGAAATGTTAATTTCTAAAACTTTTTTTCTTTTTTTATATGAAGCTATATACTGAAGGATAAAAAAATATTTATTAACATGCGCATATTTTTATTTAGAAAAATAAAAGAGGTGAAAAAGTTGGCAAAGAAAAAAGGAAAGAAGAAATAATTTCTAAAACTTTTTTTCTTTTTTTATTTTTAACTTACATCCTAAATCAAAGATTTCTTTGTTCATCCCAAAATACTTTTCTGGAATTATTCTTCTTATTCCTTCAAACAGACTTTCCTTCTTCAAGGGAATCAAGTTTGAGCAACTGGCAATGCCCAACATAAAAACATTGGTCCCTGTTTCACTTCCGTACTCTTTCTTCAATGTTTTGCTTGCATCTACAAAAAAAACTTTTGAGGAAAACCCCTTCAAAATCTTTTTTATTTCTTGGTTAGAAGGATATCTGTCACCAAGAGAAGAAGAAATAGGAACAATTCTTTCAGAATCTACTAGAAAAACTGTTTTTTCTTTCGAGCCATAAACACAAGCTCTCAAGGCCTCTAAAGGCTCTAAAGCAATTACCAAATCTGCTTTACCAACCCTTACTCTAGAAGAATAAATTCTTTTGCCAAACCTTATATGACAAGGAACCACTCCTCCTCTTTGAGAAAGACCGTGAAGCTCGGATGTTTTTACCTCATAACCTTCTGATAAAGCTGCTTCTGCTATTATTAGAGCTAGTGTTAAAGATCCTTGCCCCCCTATACCTGTTACTATTAGGTTAAATTCTTTCATTTTTTCAACCTCAAATTTTTACCTTTCGCAAGTATAATCAAGGCAAATATAAAACCCGAAATATAAGCTGAGTATACCATTATCTTGTTTTTTAAAACTTCTCCAATAGTTACGAAACCTACTAAAAATGCTACTTGAACAAACAAACTACAAAAGTATCCTATGCCTAAACCAAAGTAACTTAAGGTAAAATTCTCTAAAGTAGTGAAGAATCCTGTGATAAAACCCGAAACAAAAGCTAGAATAAAAGATATTGGACTAGTCCAAAAGGCAAAGTTAATCATTCTTATTTTTTTTGAGTCTTTCATTCTTTCACCCTTATAGCATTGTAAGGACAAACCTGAAAGCAAACTGCACAGCCCGTGCAAAGCTCTTCATCTATAGCGAAATTTTCTCCCTCCTTTTTAATAGCTGGGCACGCAAATTCGTTCAAGCAAACTCCACACTTAGTACATTTTTCTTTAGAAATTTCAAACTTGGGAATTTTTATCCCTTCTTTTTTCTTGTCTCTTACGGCAAGCAACTGACAGTACCTTCTTGCTATTATAACAGAAACTTTATCCTTTTCCAAAAAATACTTAACTGTTTCTTCCATTTCCTTCAAGTTAAAAGGATCTACAACCTTAACGTTTTCCACACCACAACCTCTGACTAAATTTTCCAAATCTATTGCTTTTGTTTCTTCACTCATTCCGGTTTTTCCAGAGCCAGGATGGGGCTGATGACCTGTCATAGCAGTAACTCTGTTATCCAAAATTATAACCAAAGGATTTGAGTTGTTGAAAACCATGTTTATCAGAGCAGGAATTCCTGCATGGAAAAAAGTAGAATCACCTATAAAAGCTATCGTTTTTTGGTTTGTTGCCTTTTTAATTCCATGCACAACTCCTTCTCCTGCTCCCATGGAAATTATAAAATCTAAAGTTTTAAGAGGAGGTAATATTCCAAGCATGTAGCAACCTATATCACCACCAAAAACTGCGTCTTTTGCAACTTTTTTTACAGCATAAAAAGTTGCTCTGTGTGGACAACCAGGGCACATAACAGGAAACCTTCTTGCAATCTCTATTTGCTTGTATTTTCTTGAAATTTCTTCTATTTTATTCGAACTCTTTCCAAGAATTTTCCCGATCGCAAGAAAAACTATTTCTTGACTTAGCTCGCCAGCCTTTGGAATTAACTCTTTTCCGTAAACCTTAACTTTTGGGTTTGCATCTTTTGCTATTGCTTTGATTTTTTCCTCAAGAATATCGTCAAGCTCTTCTACGATTAAAACTTTTTTCAAGTTTTTAATAAAACTTGCGATTTTTTTCTCAGGCAAAGGATTAGTAAGGCCTAGTTTTAGAACTGGAACTTTAACTTTTAAATCTTCCAGAGCTTCCATCACATAAGCAAAAGAAATTCCTGAGGTTATTATTCCAAAATTACTCTTAGATTTTTCATTAACTACAAAATTGATTTCTGTTTTTTCTGAAAATTCTTCTATTTTTTCCATTTTTTCTAAAAGGTTTTTGTGTAATTCAACAATTTTTGGGGCAAGGTTAAAGTATTTTTCATCTTTCTTGAAAAAACCTTTAACTTCTTTTTTCTCTATTTCCCCAAGCAAAACTACTCCTCTAGTATGACTTACCCTAGTTGTTAGCCTAATTAAAACCGGGATTTTATATTTTTCTGAAATTTCAAAAGCAATTTTTGTAAAATCTTTACATTCTTGTGGGTCAGAAGGCTCTACCATAGGAACATGGGCGAGAAAAGCATAATGTCTAGAATCTTGCTCGCTTTGGGCTGAGCTAAAGCAATTAGGGTCGTCAGCGACAACTATTACTAAGCTTGCGTTCAAATCAAAGTAAGCTAGTGGAAAAAAGCTATCAGAAGCAACGTTCAAACCAAAATTTTTGAATGAAACTATTGATTTTAAACCAGAAAAAGCAGCTCCTGCTGCGGCTTCCAAAGCAACTTTTTCGTTTGTCGAATACTCAAAATAAATCCCTAACTGCTTTGCTACTTGAGCAAATGTATCACCAATCTCTGAAGCTGGTGTGCCAGGATAGTTTGTTGCAAACTTAACTCCAGCTTCTAACGCTCCTCTTACTATTGCTTCGTTCCCTAAAAGAATGACTTTCTTTCCTTTTTCTTCTAGTAGATTCATGTTTTCACTAATAATTAATTTTTTTGATAGCTAAAAGAAAAAGCTAATCTTTTTATTACCTTTTTTCTTTTAGTTTCGGTTTTTCTTTAGGCTTAACTTTTTTTACAACCATCTTTGCAACGAGAAAAATAAATAATAGAACTATAACAATTCCTAACCAGAAAACTAAGGTTGGAAGTTTTTCTTCGCATGCTCTTTCTTCTTCTGGTTTATTGGCTACAGTTCCACACTTATTCTTATCAGTACAAACTCTTGTTTGTTTCCCTTCTATACATTCACTCCATTCAGTACAAACCCAATCTTCTGTACAAGGAACTGTTATGGGAACGCAAACATGATTTTCGCATTTATAACCAGAAGTGCAAGGCTTATCATAATATTCTTCTTCTCCTACACAACACTCATAAGTACAATTTTGCTTAGATTTTTCTCCTGCTATTGCAAAGTAGCTTAAGCCTGGGCTAGAAGCTTCAAAGTAAATGTCTTCAGAATCTTCTCCTATTTTTAAAGTATTAAGCTTTTCCCATGTGTAAGTAAATCTGTATAAGGTTATTGAATCAACTCTTATATTATTAGAATTTATCCAAGACTTTCTTACTCTAAACCTAAGCTTAACTTCTGTTATGTTCTCGTCGTGAATGTTTTTCTTATCAACTCTTATGTAGCGATAAACATTGACTAAAGCAGGAACTTCTTCTGGCTTTGCATCTAGCTTTGTTATGTTTATTTGAACAGAAGTTACTCTATTTCTAACTGAAATAACTATTTGAGTGAAATCAACTCCCTCTGTTTTTTGTATGCTTACGTTAGCTTTGCTCATTGCTGCTATTAAGGGAATGGAAATGATAGCTTTTCCTGGAGTCGTTGTTACTGTTGTTTGAGGAGCTCCTGGCCCACCTCCTCCACCTGAGCGAGGTGAAGGTGGAGATGGTACTCCATATTCGTCACTTAGCGCATAATAATCTATATTATTTCCAGCTAAATCTGGGTCTAATACATGTGGTAGATCACAAAAACCATCCTTATTATTATCAGAGCATGTGTCAGAATAGCCATTGTCATCTAAATTAGTCCAGTAATTACCTCCTATTTGATCTCCGGGAGAATAAATTCTTGTTCCTGGTTGCTTAGTAGTGTTCCAGAAATTTTTACTAAAAGTTTCTGTACAATCTAAAGTTGAATTAAAATTACAAAATTCAACATTTATTTCATTCTTGAATAGGTTATTATAGAATAAGTTATCTACAGTATATTCATCGCACTCCGTACATTCTTCTAAATAAACTCCAAATAAATTTTCTTCTATAAGATTGTTAATAAAAGTATTTTTAGAGGATTTATAAAGAATTATTCCAACAACATTAGATTTAAAGGTCGATTTGGCAATTGTATTATTGGTGCTGTTAAAGAGATAAAGACTCAAGAACTCAGAGCTTGAGTTAGAAGAGATTAAAGAGTTGTTTGTAGAATTTAAAATCCAAATCCCATAATAGTTATCTTCAAAATTAGAATCGATTATTTGATTGTTATGTGCATCGTAAATTAAAATGGAACTTTGATTGTTCTCATTGCTAATAGAGCTAAGAATTGTATTATAGGTTGAGCCGTTGTTGATACAAATTCCAGTAACGTTATTTCCATTAGTAACAGATTTAATAATTGTATTATGAGAACTGTTATCTGAAATAAAAATTCCAGTATAAGTATTATTATTGCTAGTTACATTTATTATTTTGTTGTAATGGCCATTTTGAATTAAAATTCCACTTACATTATTAAAGTTTAAGGTAGAGTTAATCACAACATTATTTTCACCTAGTAGTACAATACCAATAAACCAATCTTTCACGTTACAGTTCTTTATTGTTACATTAGTATTAGCATCATCATCGGTATAATTTACAACTATTCCAACAGTCTCAAATTCAAACACGCCATCTATAACATGGTTTTTACAATCTAAAATAATATTTTTCCTTGTAATGTTTATACAACCAATAGCTGAAGAATCTTCTATATCACTACTTAAGTAATAAGTTGCTCCTTCTTGGTCTAGAACAGAACAACCAGTTAAGTAAGGATTGTAAGTTGTAATGTAACTATAAGTTTCACTCTCATTCCAGTTTCCAGCACTATCATTAGCGTA
>JAWCMJ010000010.1:12336-13744 GCA_039091285.1 Candidatus Aenigmatarchaeota archaeon | reverse complement strand
GGTCATACTCTTGAAAAAACCTCTTTAGGAAGGGTAATAGCTATGGATAGGGATGATCAAGTTGAGTTAGCGGTTATGATTCAACAAGCCTATAAGTATTTCTTGGATAAAATTCAAATTCCGCAGAATTGTCTTGATGTTTTAGCTCAGCATATAATGGGAATGAGTTTGGAGAAAAAGTGGGAGATAAAAGAGGCGTTCAACTTAATAAGGAAATCATACTGCTATAAAAACTTAAAATGGGAGCAGTTTATCTCACTTCTAGAATTTTTGTCAGGGTCTTATCATAGTTTGGAAGAAAAAAAAGTTTATGGTAAAATCTGGGTTGACTTTAAGGAAGGAATTTTTGGAAGACGTGGAAAGTATGCAAGAGTGATTTATTCCCTAAACATAGGGACGATTCCAGATGAAGTAAAAATAAAAGTTAGAAGTTTAGACGGGAGTTATATAGGTTCGATAGAAGAAGAGTTTTTACAAAGACTTTTGCCGGGGGATATATTTGTGTTGGCAGGAAAGACTTACGAATTTGTTAAAGCAAAACAAGTCACTGCTTATGTAAAGCCGGTAAAAGAAAAAAGGCCAACTGTTCCTGCTTGGTTTTCTGAGATGCTTCCTTTAAGTTATGAGTTAGCTTTAAAAATTCAAGAGTTTAGAGGAAAGATGTTTGAGTTAATAAAAACAAAAAGCAAGAAAGAAACAATAAGCTGGCTTTTAAAAAATTATTATGTTGATGAGTGGAGTGCAAACTCAATCTATGAGTACTTCTTATTGCAGTATGAATTTTTAAAATCTTTAAAAGCAAAAAGGTTTCCTAACGAAAAAACAATTCTAGTCGAGAATTATGTGGACGAAAAAGGAAATCAAAATTTAATCTTCCACTTTTTGTTTGGAAGAAGAATAAACGATGCTCTATCAAGGGCTTTTGGTTATATGTTAACAAAAAAATTAAAAAAGTCGGTTGGTTTAACAGTTAGCGATAATGGCTTTGTAATTTCTATCCCTTCGGAAAGTATTGGGTCAGGATGGTTAGACTTGACAACCTTAAAAACCAAAATAGCAAAAAGAAGAGAAGAGATAGTTGACCCAAAAGAAGTTGTTAAGCTGGTGAATTCTGAAAAGCTGGAGGAAATTTTAAAAAAAGCTCTAAGACAAACAGAGCTTATAAAGCGTAGGTTTAGACATTGCGCAACCAGAAGCCTAATGATTTTGAGAAATTATAAAGGTTATGAGATAAAAGTTGCGAGACAGCAAATTAATGCTGATCGCTTGCTAAGAATTTGTGAAAAATTTGAGAAATTTCCTGTAGTAGAAGAAACTTATAGAGAAATTCTAGAAGATTTTATGGACATAAGGCATGCAAAAGAAATATTAGAAAAAATTGAAAAAAGAAAGTTGAAGTACGAATTTT
>JAWCMJ010000010.1:0-12326 GCA_039091285.1 Candidatus Aenigmatarchaeota archaeon | reverse complement strand
GTCCCTTCACCTTTTTCACACACTCTAATAGCCTTAGGTGAAAGTGACGTAGTTTTGATGGAAGACCGAAAAAACTTGTTGCTAGAATTGCATAAAAAAGTAGTAGGGTTTGTGCAAAAAACTTTTTAATTTTAGCTTTTAAATTAAGATTAAACTCGGTGAAGGTAGAATTTTATTTTAATATTTAATTATTTTAAATGATAATTATGATGCCAATAAGTGAACTCATATCAGAAGGAGAGTATACTCTACATCTCAGAAGGGTTAAAGCTAGGCATAGTTTAGGCCATTCTATACTAGTTCTGCATGGTTCGCCTTTACATAGTATGTGTTATGCTTACCTAGCGGATGAGCTTAGTAAATATGGTTATGATGTTGAGCTGCTTGACCTTCCACTACATGGATTAACCAAAGTAGAAAAACCAACAAACGAGATCACGCTAAACGATATGATAGAAGCAACCAATTTAATTATTAAATATATAAAGGAAGGTGGAAACGAAGTTTCTGTTTTTGGTCATAGCTTTGGTGGAGTTGTTGCGACTCATTGCTTGAATAGTGGTATAGGTAAAGCTGTACTCTACGGCGTTCCTGAGAATTTTACTCAAAATATTTTGGTGAGAATCCTAAAAATATTGCCGATAAAAGAAATTCCTATAAGAAGAATAATTAAGGCGGTATTAGAAGAAGAAGCTTGGAAGTATTTTAATAGTGTGATTAAGAACGACCCAAGCTACATGGCTAATTTATGTATTTTTAATTATCCAAAAAGTCTTTTAGAGAGTGTGCTTAAAGTAAACACCTTTGAGTTACTGAACAGGTCAAAAATACCAGTTTTGTATTTGCGTGGAGAGTACGACAAGCTTACAAGATATACAGAAGTTTCAAGAATAGTAAATAATAATGTGAAAATAGAAGAAATTCCAGAAGAGGGGCATGTGCTTCCGCTGAAAAAAGATGGTGAATCTTTGGCAAAGTTATCCCTTATAATTAACAAATTTTTACTCGAATAAGGAAATTTTATGGAAATATTTAAAGGAATTTTTACAGTAAATGGGTTTAAAGCAATCTTTATTAAAAAGTTGAAGACAGTAGTGATTTCTGATTTGCAATTGGGAGAGGAACTTTATCTAGCTGAGCAAGGAATTTTTGTTCCCCAATTTCAGCTCAAAGAAATAGAAAATGATTTAAAAAAAATTTTAGGGAAAACAAAGGCAGATACAGTTATAATTAACGGTGATTTAAAGCATGAGTTTGGGGAAGCTTCACGACAAGAATGGCGTGAAGTAAAAGACTTAATTAATTTTTTGAAGAAAAAGGTTAAAGAAGTAATTTTAGTAAGAGGGAATCATGACAATTTTTTGCTCAACATAGTGAGCAAGCTTAAAATAAAAGTCTTTCAGCCATTTTACTTTTCAGAAGGAATTTTATTTACTCATGGCCATAAAAAAGTTGACTATCCAAAAGAAATGGAAGTTTTGATAATCGGGCATGAGCAACCTGCTTTGGTTTTTAAAAAAGGTTTTGATAGGGTAAAGGTTCCTTGCTTACTTTACGGGAAAACAAAAAAAGGAAAAAATTTTATTTGTTTACCTGCTTTTTCTCCTTTGGCTTCAGGTGTAGAAGTAAATACAATCTCAAAAGAAAGTTTGTTATCACCAATTTTAAGAGAAGACGTTGATTTTGAAAACCTTTCAGCTATAGTTTTGGATAAAGAAGCAGGAGCATTAAACTTTGGTAAGATTAGAAACTTGACTTTAGCTTGATTTCATCAAAATTTTTCTTGACATCAAAATTTTTTCCTGTCTTTCTCTCTTTAGTTTTTTTCCTATTTCCCTTTCAAGTTTTTTTAGCAAAATGCTTATAGTTGAAGGAATGTCCCAAGAGCTTGCTTTTGCTATAAAGATTTTATCAGAGGCTATGACTTTTGCATGAAAAGAATACTTTTTTCTTCCCTTTTGGCTATAAGTCTTAACAACAACCCTAAAACTGGAGATTTTCCACCTTCCTTCAAATTTTTCTAAAAATTTTTTTATTTCTTCTTGTATTTCTAACTTTTCAGGAAAAATAGTATGAGAAATCTCAACGTTTGCCATTTTCTCTAATATAAAAAAATGTTTTCCATTCTTATAAGACTTTTCAAAAGTTAAAGTAATTATAGAGTAAAACAAATAAAAATTATGGAAGAAAGTTTAAAGTATAAAACTTCAAGAATTTCTTTTATTTTTAATTATTTTCTTATAATTTTGCTTTTAATTCTTTTTTTCTTACTTCTTCCTTTTTTGGACTTCCCTTTTTCTTATTTTGTTTATTATTTTTTCTTTCTAATAATTTTAGTACTTCTTCTTGAGCCGGAAGCAGAAAGAACTATAAGGGAATACTTTATAACAAACGCAGAAGTTATAAAAATAGAAGGGATTTTAACTAAAAAGAGAATTTCTATTCCCTACCAAAGTGTTGCTGATGTAAGAGTGATAAAAGGAATTGTTGGAAGGATTTTAAATTATGGAAATATAGTTGTCAAAGGAGTTAAAGATGATATAATTCTCAAAGGAATAAAAAACCCAGAGGCAGTATATGAGTTAATAAACAGAAAAATAGAAAACATGAAAAGACCAAGGGATAAAGAATGAGCCAGAACAAAAGGGTTTTTTTTATTCAAAGTGTAGACTCTTTTGTTGGAGGAATTCTTTGGATATTGTTACCTTTACTAATGCTTGAAAGAGGAATAGATATAATTTCCATTGGTTTAATTTATTCGGCTTTACCAATGATTTTTCAGATAACAAGGTTTATGTTTGCTATTCTCTCGGACTTTTTAGGAAGAAAAATATTCTTTCTTTTGAACGGGATCCTAAGAATATTTTATCTTTTAATTTACTATTTTGCATTTTCTCCTCTAGAATTTTTGTTTGGTAAAATCGCAGAGGGAACTAGCAACGCTTCCCTTTGGGCAGTTAACAGGGCGTTTGTTCTTGAGCAAAACAAAGAAAAACGGAAAAATTTAATTAAAATGAGGGTTTTTGGCTTTATTTCAGAGGCTCTAGGAACCCTATTGGCAGGCGTTATTATACTTTTTCTTTTTTATTCAAACGCTTTACTTTTTTGTGTTTTCATCAGTCTTCTATCAATTCCTGCTTCACTCGAAATTTCGGAAAAGAGAAAAAAAAGTTTTGGAATAAAAGAAATCCTTAAAGTTTTAGATTTGAGTAAAAAAACCAAAATTTTCAAAAAATCTTTACTAATATTTTTTACCTTAGGTTTGTCCATAGGTTTAACAGCATATTATGTTTTACCACTTTTCTTAAAACAGAATGGCTATACCATAGAAACAATAGGAATAATTCTTGGGGTTCAAGTATTTATTAGTGGTATTTCTCTCCACTTTTTAGCCAAAAAACTTAGCTTTGAAAAAGCAGTAATTTATGGAGCAACACTTTACTTTACTTTTCTTCTTTTACTTTGTTTTCTTAAAAATTTTTGGGTAGGGATAATCTTGATTCTTTTTGGAATAGCAGACGGAATTTTAACAAACAATATTGAGATAATCTTCTCGACAGTCGCAACTAATGGCTTTGCTTACGGTACAGACATAGGCTTATTAATGACAGCATTTCACACAGGAAGAACTATAAGCCTAATCTTCTCTGGCTTTATAATTTCTTTTTTCGGTTTTTCGTTACTATTCCTTTCTTCAGGTATGATTTTTATCCTTTATTCTCTCTTACTTCTTTACTATTTTAAAGAGTTAAAACTTAAAAGAGAATAGAATTAAATTTTATTTTTTACGAATTATAACTTATGCCTGCAAACCTACCTGCTGAGTGGTTTGCAATTCAGAAAGAATACTTGGAAGAGAGAGATTTGGAAAAGAAGATAGAGCTTTTAAAAAAATTGATTTCAGTTACACCAAAGCATAAAGGAACAGAAAACCTTTTAGCTGATGTAAGAAAAAAACTTTCTAGGCTTGAAGAGCAGCTTGAAAAAAAAGCAAGAAAGCCTGGAAGAAAGCAAGCTTCGATAAAAAAGTCTGGCGATATTTTAGTTGCAATTTTAGGCTTAACAAAAAGTGGTAAGAGTAGCTTGCTTAATGCTTTGACAAACGCTAAGGCTGAAGTTAGCTCTCAGCCCTATACAACAAAAGAGCCTGTGACAGGAGTTTGCTTTTTTGAAGGGGTAGCAATTCAGTTTGTTGAGATTCCTTCCTTCTTCTTGCCTAAGCACTTAAGCATAGCTCATTCTGCTGACTTGCTTTTAGTTCTGGCTAGCAGCGAGGAAGAGAGGGGTGAAGTTGAAAAAATTATTGCTGAGCATAGGATAAAGAAGAAGAAAGTTTTTTGGTCGATCGAAAGGAAAGATTACAATCAGTTGCTTAAGAAGATAATAGAAGAAGCTGAAGTCATGAGAGTTTTCACCAAGCCTGTTGGAAAAGAAAAAGAAGAAAAAGCCTTGGTTTTAAAGAAGGGAAGTAACTTGAAAGATTTGGTTGAAAGGATAAATAAGAGCTGGATAAAAAGCTTCAAGTTTGCAAGGATTTTTGATCAGACAGATTTTTCTGGAAGAAGAGTAGGACTGAGTTATTTGCTTAAGGATAAGGATGTGGTTGAGCTGCACGTAAGCTGAATTTTGTTTCTAAAAAGGTTTAAACTGAGTTTTTGCTGTTTTTAAAACATAAATACTTTTAGAACTGTATATTTTACAAGAAGTTGATGATTGCTTCCTAGCTTCTGATGGGACTTTTATAACTCTTAAAGCTTACTTTTCTTTCCATTTTCAAATTCTTTACGTATTCATTGGTGATATCGCATGAAAGTTAAGTTGAAATAATCATTTTTAAAATAATGACATAGAGATGAAAGTACCATTAAGGATTTTTTAAAACTATTTTTAAATGGTAAAGGTTTTAAGTAAGTTCTTAAAACATTAAGCTTCTAACTCATTTTAATTTCATTTCAAGTTTTATTTCATCCCTAATAGGAATTCCGTAATTGCCGATTAGTGGAATTTCTTTTTTCATTTTTCTGTGGTAAAGTGAAATCATGTTTGGCTTAACTTCAATAATTTGAAAGCCCTTTCTCTGGTAGAACCTTAAAGCATCGATATTGTCATTGCTCGTCGCACATACCAATTTTTTACAGCCTTGTGTTAAAGCTACTTCTTTAACTTTTTTTAGCAAAGCTGTACCTATGCCTCTTCTTTTTTGAACAGAGTTTAAGGTCACTATTTCACAAATGCCTTTTTTGATGCTGTAAGTTATCAAGCCTAAAATTTTTTTCTTTGAAGTTGCTACAAAGCCAGGAAGTTTATGCGGATAATAGATTTTGCCTAAGGAAATGACTTTCTCTGAAGACCATTCTTTAGAGATGAATTTTTTTATCCATTCTTCATCTTTTTCGTTAGTGGATCTTATTTTGAAATTGGGTTTTTTAGCTATCTTTTTCATCATTTTTTAAATGGAAAAAAATTCTATTTATAGCTAAACTTTAAATTTTTTTGATAGAATTTATTGAGAAAGATGAGAATTAAGTTTTCTGGATTTTATTTCTCAGTTAAATTACCTTTTGGATAAATTGAGGGAAAAAATGAACCAATAAACCAATTGAATTTTTTTGGTGAATTTCCCTTTTTAAGATGCAAATAAAACCTTATTTAACTTTAAGTATTAAATATGAAAGTTTACATCTTAGCTTTTGGCTGTTCAGCAAGCTTTTCAGATTCAGAAATGATGTCAGGCTTGCTAAAAGAAAATGGTTTTGAAATAGCTGATAAAGAAGAAGAAAGCGATTTAAACATTTTAGTTACTTGTAACGTTAAGCTACCAACTGAAAAAAGAATGATAAACGAAATCAAAAAGTTTTCAAGTTTGAATAAGCCTTTAATAGTTGCTGGCTGCATGCCCTCTACCCAAAAAGAATTAATAGAAAAAATTAACCCAAAAGCAAGCTTGTTTGGCCCAAACTCTATTTCAAAAATTGTTGAAGTTGTTAGAAATGTTGCAGAAGGAAAAAGGGTAGTTTTTTTAGAAAATTTAAAAGAGCCTAAAGTTTGCTTGCCAAGAGTTCAAAGAAGTCCTTTAATTCATATAACTCAAATTTCTACAGGCTGCAACTTGGCTTGCAGCTATTGCATAGTAAGGCTTAATAAAGGGCCTTTATTTTCCTTTCCCTTCGATTTGATAGTTAAAGATGTTGAAGTTGCTATAAAAGAGGGGAAAAAGGAAGTTTGGATAACTTCTCAAGACAATTCTTCTTACAATTTCAACGGAAAAAATCTAGCTAACTTGCTTGAAAAAATTTGTGGAATAGAAGGAAAGTTTTTTGTAAGAGTAGGAATGATGAACCCTTTCTTCACAAGAAAAATTTTAGAGGGTTTGATTCAAGCTTACAAAAATGAAAAAATTTTCAAGTTTTTACACTTACCAATTCAATCCTTTAGTGAAAAAGTTTTGGAAGATATGAAAAGAGGATATAAGCCAAAAGATGCTTTAGAAATTATAGAAAAATTTTACAAAACTTTCCCAAACTTAACTTTTTCTACTGACGTTATAATTGGTTTTCCATCAGAAACAGAGCAAGATTTCCAAGAAACTTTAAATTTTATAGAAAGAGTTAAGCCAGATATAGTAAACATTTCAAAGTTTGGACCAAGACCAAAAACAGAAGCAGAGAAAATGGAAAAAATTCCTGAAAACTTAATAAAGAAAAGGTCTAAAGAAGTTTTTGAGCTTGTTAGAAAAATTTCTTTTGAGAAAAATCAGGGATGGATAAATTGGGAAGGAGAATGTCTAATAGACGAAAAAGGAAAAAAGAATACTTTTATAGCAAGAAATTTTACTTACAAGCCAATTGTGATAAAGAACGAAAAAAATTTGATTGGTGAGTTCAAAAATGTTAGGATAACTGAAGCAAAAAGCAATTACTTGATCGGAGAAATAATCTCTTAAATTTTTTTATAAAATTTAAATATGAAAAAAGAAATATTTTTTATTGTTATAAAAAAATTAAAAAAAGGTAAAGAATGTTTGGCTCGCATTTAACGTTGGATTTGTACGGTTGCAAGGAAGAAAAGTTGTTTGATTTGAACTTTATTTACAAGATTTTAGATGAGCTACCAAACTTGATAGGGATGCGTAAGATTTCTTCTCCACAACTTGTTCTACACAAGGGTAATCCAAACTCTTTTGATAAAGGAGGAATTTCTGGTTTTATTTTAATTGCTGAAAGTCACATAAGTATTCATACTTTTATCGGTTATGGCTTCGCCAGTATAGACATTTTTTCTTGTAAGGAGTTTAACGAAAAAGAAGTAGAGAACTACTTGGTTAAAGTCTTTCAAGCAAAAAAAGTTGAGAAAAATCAGTTGGAAAGAGGTAGAGAGTTTCCTAAGGAAGTAGAGACAGCAAAAAGAATCCTTCTAAAAGAGAGAAAATTATTTTCGAAATAGAATATTTTTTATTAAAATTTAATATTAATTTATGGGAAAAAATCTTTTTTTAATTTTGTTTTTTCTTACTTTCTTGCCAAACTTAGCTTTTGCCGCTTCTTTTTCGATTAATCCAATATATGGGAATGCAGGAACAAACATAAGGTTAAACTTTTCTTTTTCATCAGAGGGTTATTTTCAATCAATAAAGGTTTATGTCCCACCATGCAATAAAAGTGGATGTGAAAACCTTCCTTATTATAATATAGATAAGAATTCAGTTTATTCTCTCCCAAATGCTAATATAACTTTTGAGTATTACGAAGGAATAATTTCAGCTATAAATTTCACATGGAATAACTTTAAAAACAATGTTTTTTTCTCTTTTAAAACAAAACTAGATACCCCACCTCAGAATAGAATTGATAAATGGGTATGCTTTTATAAAACATTCGGTAACGAGAGAAATATTTCTACTCTTTTTTATGTTCTGGCCCCCAACCTTGAGATAGTAGAATTAAAAATCGAACCTAAAGAAGTAAACCTCAATTTGGACACACCACAAGTAACAATCTATATTAATACAACTGTTAAAAACGTTAAAGACTTAAATCATTCTGGAACTTCTTATGATTTAAATCCTCTAATGCTAATTTATCCAGATTTCCTTCCTCCTCCCTCTTCTTTCTCAGTAAATTCTAGTCTTTCCGAATTGCCTCCAAATCAAGCTCTTTTAATCAAATGGAATTTATCTGCAAATTATTATGAAACGAAAAGTGGTTTGTATAGAATAAAGATTAACGTCTCCGATAAAAACAACTATTATTCTTTATCAGAAGATTATGTTAACATAAGTAAAAGTTGTACAAAATGCTACGTAAAAATAAAAGAATGCCCTTCTCAAGTTTATAACAATTCAAAATTTCAAATAACTTATGAAATAAACACTACAAGCAAGCATGAAATTCAAGCTGTTTGGGTAAACGAAACACTCAAAGAATGCTTCAAAGAAAATTATGATGAATGTTTATTAAAAACAATAACAAGAACAATTTCTGCTCCTTCAACCCCCGGAATGTATGAGTTAAAAGTAAGTTGTTATGCTTCTGATTACGAAGAAGCATCTTCTTGTGGGTTTCAAGATAGTTTTGATGTTTGTAAGATAAATGTTACTTCTCAAACCATTCCTAGGCTTTTTCTTTCTTTCCAAACAGATAAAAAAGAATACGTAAAAGGTGAGAAAATATCAATAAGTGGAAGTGTTAAAAATCAAGAAGGGAATTATATTCAAAACGCTGAAGTTTATATAACCCTTGAGTCTGATATATGGAAGTTTGAGTACAAAACTTATACAAACACTTATGGTAATTTTTATTATCAATACCCAATAAGTTTTGGTGACCCAGAAGGGACTTGGACTATTTCAGTTAAAGCCTTTGACGCTTATGGCAATACCGATGAAGCTCAAAAATTGGTTGAGGTAAAATCTCCACCCGAAACTTACTATTCCTTAGCATTTTTATCTCCAACTCAAGATTCAACCTATAAAAGAGGAGAAACTTTAATCATAGAAGTTAATCTAACGAAAGCAAACAAGCCCGAAAGTGGTGCAAGTGTTACATGCAAACTTCCAAACGGCTTAACAATCAAACTAAACGAAAAATCACAAGGAATTTATTCAAGAAGTTATAACATAAGCTTTGACGATTCTCTTGGCACTTGGAGCTTAGTTTGCCAGGGAATAAAAGAAGAAATGGGTAAGATATATACTGGCGGCTCTTTTATAAACATAATAATTGAGCCAACAAAAATAGAACTTAACCTAATTTCTCCCCAAAAAACTAATTTTACTCTAGGAGAAACAGTAATTTTTATAGTAGAAGCTTATTACCCAAATGGAGAACATGTAAAAGGTGCGACAGTAAAGCTAACTTTTCAAGGTGAAACAGTTTTTTTGGCTGAGACTCAAGAAGGAAATTATACAACACAATTTGAAATTAAACAAGAAGGTAAATTTATAGCAAGGATATTGGCAGAGGATGCAAGTGGAAACGAAGGGGAAATGGAAAAAACTTTTATGGTAGAATCCAACAGTGTTAGCATACTTTCAAGCTATTGGTGGCTTTCTCTTTTTCTTCCTTTAATTTTTCCTTTTATCTACCTATTTTTGAAAAGAAAATTTTCAGAAGAATTAAAAATTGAAAAAGAAATAAAGAATTATAAAAAAGAACTCGAGCATATAGAAGAAATGCAAAAAGCAACTCAACAAGAATACTTCCACAGAAAAATTGAAGAGGAGGCTTTCAAAAGGATGATGGAAGATTTTGAGAAAAAAACCGTAGAAGTTCAAGTAAGAATAAAAGAACTTGAAGCTAAACTAGAAGAATTGAAATCAAAGAAATGATTTATTTTTTTATAAACCTCCTAACTACTTTCATAACTTCTTTTGCTTCTACTCTCCCCCTCACTTTACTCATAACCAAGCCAAAAGCTTTTTCAAAAGACATATCTTTACTAACAACACTTTTTATTATATCTTTTAGCTCCTTCAATTTTACTGGCTTTAAATCCAATTCTTTTATAGCAAAAGCTACGTTTTTATCAGGATTTTTTGCTAAATAAATTAAAACTTCTGGTATAGCTTCTTTTATCAACTTCTTCTTAGCTAAAGCATCAAAAATTTCAAAAAAATGTTTTTCGCTTAAGTTAGTGACGTTTATTTTTTCTCTTTTTTCCAGGTCTTTTATAGTTGAGACAAAAGTATTAGCTACTATTGAAGCGTCTACTTTTTTCTTATTAACAATCCTCTCAAAAATTTCCAAGTAATCAGACCTTAAAATCTGTTTTGCCAAGTCATCAGAAAGCTTCATTTTTGTTTTAAATCTTGCTAACTTTTTTGTCCAAGGTTCAGGTAAGCTTTTTTTCAGTTTATTAATCAATTCTTTAGAAATTATTATGGGTGGTATGTCTGTTTCAGGATATAATCTAGCAGCTCCAGGTAAAGGTCTCAAAAATTTTGTTGTCCCATCAGGTAGAGCAGCCCTTGTTTCTTCTTCAACTTTTGGCAAACCTAACTGTCTTTTTACCTCTATCTCAATAACTTTTACTAACAAGCCTAAATCTTGTATACCTTTTATCTCAACCCTTTTTCCTCTTTTTATACTTAAATTCAAATCTTGTCTAATCGTCCCTATTCCTCTTTTAATTTTTCCTGTTGATTTGCAGGTTAGCCCTATAAGGTAAGCAATCTCTTGAATTTCTTCGGGAGAAAAATTTTCTAGAATTCCTGTACTAATTTCTACAAGAGGGATTCCTAACCTGTTAAGCCTATAAGTCACGTTTCCATTTTCTTCCTTAACTATTGCTGCTGCATCTTCTTCTAAACAAACATGCTCTATTTTGACTTTTATTCCCTTGTACTTCAAAAAGCCATCTTTTCCAACTACAACAGTTCTTTGAAAACCCATAGGAGTAGAACCGTCGATAACAGTTTTTCTCATAATATGAGCCTCTTCTGGTATAGAACAGTTAAAAAGTAAAGCAATTTGTAAAGCAATTTCTAAAGCTTCTTGATTTAACGGTAAAGGTGGCTCTTCATCCAACTCGATCAAACAAGTTTCATTTTTAAAGACTTGATAGTAAAAATTCCTGTTTCTTAAATACTCATACTGCGCTGCTGTATCAATTTCTCCTAACTCGCTTTGAACAGGATGTTGTTTTCTTTTAACTACAGCTATAGGTTCTTTTTCCTTCATTTCAGTAGAACAGTTACAAAAAAGTTTGTGTTTTGTATCAAGCTGGAAATGAATCTCTAAACCAGCTCTTAAATCAATTTTTTTATAGTTTATTTGTTCCATACTCAATTCTCTCCAAAATTTCTCCAGCTAAGTTAGTAAGCATAAGCTCTTTTACTTTTTCCATTTTTATCACTAGCAAAAATTGCTCCTCTTTTCAAAAGTTCTCTTAAGTTATGGTAAATAGTTGGGTGAGTTCTTCCATACAGGCATTGAGAGGTAATAACAACAGGAACTCCTAAACCTACAGCCTTTTCTACTTTAAGTAATAAGGAGTTTTCTCCTAAAGTAGGAACATGTCCCAAGCCTGTAGCCTCTATTACAAAACCTCTATACCCTTTTTCTAAATAAAAATCAAAAATTTCTGGGTTTAATCCAGGATAGCATTTGATTAAAGCAACTTTTTTTTCAATCTTATCTTTAACCTTAACTTTCTTTTCACTCCTTTTCCTGTAATTTTGGTTCAATATCTCAATTTTTTTGTTTTCCCAAAATATTTTTGCTATAGGAAGTTCGTTTATTGCTTTAAAAGCATCTCTTCTACTAGTGTGCATTTTTCTTACTTTTGTCCCTCTTATAGCAAAACAAAAATCATCGTTTGGGCTTGAATGCATTACCACGCAAACTTCAGCAACGTCAGAATTAGTTACAAAGTTTGCTGCGCATGCTACGTTCATCACAGCATCACTACTTCCTCTATCACTACTCCTTTGCGAGCCAACCAAAGCTACAGGACAAGGTAAGTCTTTTAGCATAAAACTTAATGCAGCAGAGGTATAGTGTAAGGTATCAGTACCGTGAGTAACTACTATACCTCTTGAACCAGATTTAATCTCTTTTCCAACTGCTTTCGCTATTTCAACCCATCTTTCTGGACTCATATCTTCACTCATTATGTTCATTACTTGCTCAACCTTTATGTTTGCAATTTCTTTTAGTTCAGGAATTTGTTTAGCTATATCCCTAGGAGAAAATGAAGCATATACTCCACCAGTCCTATAATCAACCCTACTCGCAATCGTCCCACCAGTACTTATGATTGCAACGCGACTTAAGCCCGGCTTTGCCTCTGGGATAGGTGGAGGAATGAAGGCTGGCTTCTCCCCACTT
>JAWCMJ010000001.1:14647-27076 GCA_039091285.1 Candidatus Aenigmatarchaeota archaeon | reverse complement strand
GTTTTTCAACTCTTCAAAACAAACTTGTTGCATTCTGTTTCCAAGCCATGCTGAAGTATCTCTTTCCATGTCTGCCCAAGAGATTGTGTTGAATTCGAAAACATCTATTTCTCCTACGGGCTCATAATTTTCAATTATTTCGCTAGGAGTACAAAACTCTAGGGTTTGGTACTTCAAAACCTCGTAAGGTAAGGATTTTAAGAACCAAAAAATCCCAGATTCAGGCCATTGATGTTCACCAAAAGTTTCGTAATCCATAAAAAGGTTTATACATTGACCAGGAGTTGCAGCAAGCCATGCAGCATACTTGTCAGCAGTCAAAGGCCATTGGTCCCAATCTTTTGAAGAGAACCTATAGCCTATGTCATCACTAAGCCTAAAGTTCCTAAGCAAAACTTTTATTCTGTTTTCTGGTGTTGGGTCGTTTGGAAAAGCATACTTTCTTACATAAACGTAGTTTGGACTTCTCCACCCCAAGATTTTTTCTGTTCCTTCTGTAAAAATTCCTTTAAAACCTAAATCTTCAACGATTTTTGCTATCAAGTTATTGTAAATCATTTCTGTGTTTACAAAAACTTTTGGCCTAAAGTTTATCAACTCTTTTATGGTTTGAGAGTGCATTTTAACTTGATCTATGAATTCATCTTTTTGCTCAAAAAGACTTGCTAAAGAATGGTAATAAGTCTCCCCTAGAAACTCAACACACTTTGTTTGGGATAGTTGCTTAAAACTTTCGATCAAATCCTTATGAAACATTTCACACAATTCTAAAAAAACACCACTAATAGAAAAAGCAACTTTAAACTTTCTTTTTTCTTTTTTCAGGTTATCTATGAGTTCAAGTAAAATCTTGTTTGTTGGGTAGTAGCATCTTGTAGCGACTCTGTCAAAAACATACTTATCTAAGCCATGGTTAAAATATTTTGAGAAGGCTTCACTGTTATTAACTATGCCGTTCGACTGAAAGTTTGTAAGTCTAAAAGGTTGATGAACCTGAAAACATATGCTTACCGAGGTCATGTATAATTATTAGAGAATACCTTATAAATAAAGTTAATGTTTTAAGAAAGAGAGAAAAATATATATGAGTTTTTTTATGGCAAAAGAGCTTTTTAAAAACTCTTATATCCTTGCAGGAAAAAAAATGTTCTTTCATAGGTATTGTGATACTGGGTTTAAAACAAAGTGGACAGGCTTATGGCAAGGTTCAAAAAAATTCTTAGATTATTTTAGTTTTAAGGTTAACGGAGTTTGGCTATGTCCAGAAAATTGCAAAAGTTTTGAAACTGGAGAAATAGACTCAACCCACTTCTTTAAGCTAGAGAGAATAGAAGCAAAGGAATTTTTACACGTTCCAGAAAATTTAAACTCTTTTATTTGTTTGCTTACCCTTCAAAACAAGGCAGAAAAAGAGGAAAACGTAAAACTTGAGTTAGAAGTTGGGGTCAACATAAGGGAAATGGAAGAAAATTGGCATAATAGGGCCTATTTGACAAAGCTGCATGATGATACAATACTAGTTGAGTCTGAAAAAGGTTGCTTAGTTTTTGGAAGCACTCCAACAGGAAGTTTTGAAATTAGTCCAAATTATAAAGACCATTACCCTTCTGGTGAAAAGCAAAGATGCTTTATTCCTGGTAATTATTACTTGAAATTTTCTCTTCCTCCAAAATCTTCAAAAGAAATTTTTTTCATTTTTTCTGTTGGAAATAGTGAGATAGAAACTCTGGAAGAATATGAAAAAACTAAATCTTCTCTTTTTTTACTCTTTTTTGAAAAGGAGAAAAAGTATCAAGAAGTTTTGAGTATGGTAAAATTTGATTCTGGCTTGGAAGAGCTAGATGAGTTATTTAAATGGAGCGTGATAAACCTGGAAAAGCTTGCGTTTAACTCCAAACTTGGGTTTGGCTACTTTGCTGGTTATCCTTGGTTTACCCAGTTTTGGGGAAGAGATTCTGGTTGGATTATCCCAGCTATAGTTGATTTAGGAAAGTTTGAGGAAGCGAAAGAGGCTTTAAAAACTCTTGCGAGCTTTCAATCGGAAGAAGGGAAAATCCCTAATACAATTTATATGAACGGAAGGGTTGATTACAATTCAGCAGATTCTACTCTTCTTTGGATAATTGCTTTAGCTCATTATGTTAAGAATTCTGGTGATATGGCTTTTCTAAAAAGTTTGAAAAAAAACTTGTTAAAAGCTTTAGAATGGATTAGAATAAAGGAAGATAAAGAAGGTTTTATAAGTCATGGAGAAAAGGAGACTTGGATGGATACCTTGGAAAGGAAAAACGCAGTAGAGATTCAAGCTATGCTTATAGCTTCTTTAAAATCTGCTTCAGAGCTTGTAAAAAATTTTTGGGAAGAAGATAAAGAATTATGGCAAAAGGCGGTTAAGATAGAAAAAAATTTTGAAAAGGTTTTTTGGGATGAGAAGGAAGAATTTTATGTTGATTTTATTAAAGGAAGAAAAGTTAGAACCATAAACTCTATCTTTCCTGTATTTTTTGGAGTATCAAAAAACCCAAAAAAAGTTTTGAAAATTATTGAAAGCGATGAGTTTACTTCAAAGTATGGAATAAGAACTATTTCTAAGAATGATTTAGAGTATAACCCAGCAGGCTATCATAACGGTAGTTGTTGGGGATGGGTTGTTGGCCTGGTTGCTTGTGCAGAATTTAAGAATAAAAATTATAAAAAAGGTTTGGAGTATTTGAGAATTTTATATAACAACTTAAATCAAAATTGTGTTAAAAGTTTGGGTGAAGCATGGAACCCTGAGAATAACGATGTAAACTTATGGAAAGTAAGTTTTTACGAACCCGGAGCGTGCTTGCAAGGCTGGACTTCTGCTTTAGTCGTAAGATGCGTAGATGAATTTCTGCTTGGGATGAAAATAGATGCTAAAGAAAAAACTATATTTTTATCTCCTTCTCTTTGGCCAGGAGCAAAATTGTTTAGGAGAAAAAGAATTGCTAACGATTTTGTTGATTTTACTTTAAAAAGAGTAAGGAATAAAATAGATGTTAGTTATAAAAGTGAGAACAATTTAAAATACAGAATAATATTATATCCTTAAACAAGTTTGTAAAGAAAACCCTTCTTATCGTTTATTATTTCTATCTTCCCTTCCCTTCCCAACCACCCTAAAGCCCCATAAACTTCGTTTATCTTTAGCTTAGTTTCTTTTGATATCATGCTTGCTGTTAAGGGTCCCTTTGAGTTTAAGGCATGCCAAACTTTCCCTGCGTTAACTCCAAAAACTTCTTCTGGTTTCATATTATTACCTTTCGTTTCCTAAAAAATAAATTTTTTCATTTTTGAAAGGGTCAAAAAGAATCTCTTTCAATTTTTCTTGTTTTTTTTCGATTAACTTTAAAGGGTTAACTTTGCTTTTTACTCTTTTAATTATAGTATACTTACAATTCTCGAAGTTTGGGTTTTCTCTAATTTTTATTTTATTTTTTTCTAGGAAAAGATGAAAAGGGAATCCCTTATTTTTGATTGAGTCATAATCGTGTCCAGCAACTTCAGGATAAAAAGTCGCAAAAACAACATCTTTTTTTTCACAAGTTACTCTATGATAAAACTTAGGATGAATAAAAATAGAATCTTTTTCTCCAAGTTTTATCACATAAGTTTTAAAACTTCCTTTTTCTGTCAAAATAAGAAAACACTTGTTTTTAACTACATAGTAAACTTCTCCACAATAAGTTTCATGTGCATGCCCATAAGTTGAGAATAATTCACCTTCTTTTGAGATAGAATAAACCCCAAATTTTAGCAAAGTTAAACCTGAAGCTATTCTTGTTTTTTCATAAAGGTCTTTAAATCTTTTCAAACCTTTCCAAAGGTTATACTGCTCATAAACAACCAAATCTCCCTTTTCTTTTATCATCCTTCTAGCTTTTTCTATATCAATTATAACCTTGTCTTGAACTAACTGAGAAGCAACTCTTTTCCACCCCTCAACTTTTTGTTTAAAACTTAAGCTTATGTTTTTTCCCCTCTCCTTTAAGCTATACCCAAAATCCATATTTTAAAATTCTCAGGAATAAAAATAAATCATATGAGCCTAGCTGTTTATGTTCCTTGGCTTCACATGCATCAGCCATTGGTTTGGTTTGAGACTAACGGAAAAAAGCTTATGAGTAACTTGGAAAAAATGCTTACTTCAAAAGATTCTAGAGAAAGCTGGGATGCAAAACTTATAGCAAGAGCTTACAAAAACCCTGCAAAATACTTTAAAGTATTGAAAGAGGATGGCTATAATCCAAGAATAATCTTGGATTTTTCTGGGGTTTTGCTCGAAAGCCTAAAAGAGCTTGAAGAAAGAAAAGTTTTAGAGAGAATAGAGGTTGAGGGAGAAAAAGTAGGAGGTATAATAGAAGCTTATAAAGATGTTTTTAAGTTTTCTGGTATAGAAATAGCTGGCTCAGCATATTCTCATTGCTACTTTCCAGCAACTCCTGAAGAGGATTGGGGTCTACAAATAGAGGAATGGAAAAAAACTTTTGGAAGAATTTTTGGAAATAAATTTTTAAAAAAGATAAAAGGTTTCTGGCTACCTGAGTTGGGTTTACCAGCTTTTGAGGATAACGTATACAAATTGATAAAAGTTTTGAAAGAGAACGGGTATGAATGGATGATTTTACCTTTACAGGCAGTAGAGAATTATGAAAACATAAGTTATGAGGAAAGAATAAGAATAGCTTGTCAACCACATTTACTCAGAATAAAAAACCTATCTATTAAAGTTGTTTTTAGGTTTCCAAGCTATATAATAGACCAACAAGCTGGTTGTAGCGCAGAAGAAGTTTATAAAAGGGCTTTAGAAACTGCAAAAATTTTTAGAGAAAAAAGTGAAAAGCCTGCTTTAATACTTCCTGCAAGTGATGGTGAGAACGGGAACGTTATGATGAACGAGTTTTTTCCCAAGACTTTTGTTCCTTTTTTCAAAGAAAAGGTTGACGAGAAAATTTCCTCTTTAACAGTTTCAGAATTTCTAGAGGAATATTACAAAAAAATCAAGAGTGAAATAAAAGTTAAATTTTTAGGAGCTTCTTGGATAAACGGTCATAGACTTTGGCTTGAAGGAAGTAAAAAATTAGAGATGGCTAATAAAATATCAAGAATTAGCAAAAGGTTTCATATGATAAAGGAAAAGATTGATGAAAAAAATTTGGAAGAAGTTAAAAGGTTTTTGTTGATAGCAGAAACTTCTTGTTATGTTTACTGGGGAACTGATTTTTGGTATGAACAAGGAGAAAAGGCTTTAAGGACTGTTGAAGAAAAGATGAAAAATCTTGAAAAAATTTATAAGGGAAATAAAGTTTAATATTAAAATATCGGTGGAGAAATGAGAATAGCTTTCTTTTCTTGGGAATCTCTCCATTCAATTCCAGTAGGAGGAATTGCAGTTCATGTTACTGAGCTTGCAGCAGCTCTACAGAGAAAGGGACATGAAGTTCATGTTTTTACAAGAATAGGTCCAAATCAAAAAATTTATGAGTGTATAGATGGAGTTCATTACCATCGTTGTCCTTTTAACTTTAACTCGGACTTTATCCAGGAAATGAACAACATGAGCAAATCAATGGCTCATTATTTCTTTGAAACAGAAAATTTTGTTGGAAGTTTTGATATAGTCCATGGTCACGACTGGCATGTAGTTAATGCTTTGGATGAAATAAAAAAAGCAAAGAACAAAAAGATAGTTTGGACTTTACATTCAACTCAATTTGGAAGAGACGGAAATTATTTTCATGATGGCAAAGCCAAGGATATAAATAATATAGAATGGTACGGAACTTATATTGCTGATAGAGTAATAGTTTGCTCTCAAACTATGAAGAACGAAACTCAATGGGTTCATCGTGTGCCTGAATGGAAGATTAAAGTTATACACAACGGAATTTCTGCTAATAAGTTCAATGGTTTTATAGACCCTTGGAACGATGTAAAGAAAAGGTATGGAATTGGGCCGTTAGACCCTGTTGCTGTTTTTATCGGAAGAATAACTTTCCAGAAAGGTCCTGACCTTTTGATAGAAGCAATCCCAGACGTTCTAAACTCTTTTCCAAACGCAAAATTCTTTTTTATAGGAGATGGTGATATGAAACCTAAATTGGAGCAAAGAGCAAGAGAACTTAATATTTTACATGCTGTCAGGTTTACTGGTTATCTTTGGGAAGAAGAAAAAATAAAAATAATCAAAGCTTCTGATTGTCTTGTTATTCCAAGTAGGAATGAGCCATTCGGAATAGTTACTTTAGAAGGTTGGGCGTGTGGAAAGCCTGTAATAGCTACTCACGGCACAGGAGCAGGAGAAATTATTTGGCATGAAGTTACTGGTTTAAGAGTTTACCAAGCTCCAAATTCTATTGCCTGGGGGATAAAGTATATCTTCTCAAACTTTGAAAAAGCAAGATGGATGGGAGCTAACGGGAGAAAGGCTGCAGAAGAGGCTTTTAATTGGGATAAAATAGCTGATTTTACTCTACAAGTTTATAAGGAGTTGGTAGGATGAAGTGTTGGTTTTGTGAGAAAGAAGCTAGGGGGGTATGCATAGTTTGTGGAAGAGCTGTTTGTTATGATCATGCAGATAAACTTGATCAGTTTACGCATACGAAAAGTGATACTTGCTCTGGTTTTGCAAGTTATGAAAAGGGGTTTAACGTTTTGAAATGCAGGGAATGTAAACTTGAATGGGAAAGTTGGGAAAAAGGTAAAAGAATAATTCACTAATTGTATGCTTTAACTATTTTTTCCAGCTCTTTTACTTCTGGAAACCTTTTATCACCAAACCTTGAAATAGCAAAAGAAGCTAGAGCATTACCGTATATTCCAGCTTTTTCTATTCTCTTATGTTTTAAGTAACCAAAAACAAAACCTGCGTTAAAAAAATCTCCTGCTCCAGTAGGGTTTATAGCTTTTGTTTTTATCCCCCCAATTCTAAAAAACTTTTCTTTATTAGCAACTATACAACCTTTTTCTCCTAACTTTAAAGCAACATTTTTACACCCAAACTTTAAGATTTCTTCGACAATATTTTCTTCTTTTTTTTCTCCAGTTATAATTTTTCCCTCTTCAAAATCAGGAAAGAAAAAATCTACAAGCCTCAAGCTCTTTTTTAATCTTTTCAAGTTACAATTTATCCCGCTTTTTAAATCTGGTTCTAAACAATTAATCATACCTTTTTTCCTTCCATAACCTAAAACCTTGCTAACATCCTTTTGAAAATTTTTCTGTAAATTATAACCACCAACGTATAAAGCATCTCCTTCTATTTCCTCAAGCTTGAAACATCTCAAAGAAAATAAAAGGTTAGTTCCTCTAAAAGTTAATAAAGACCTTGAGCCGTCTTTAAAATGTAAACCTAAGCTAATTCCTGTTTCTTTTTTTATCATCCTAACCTTACTTTCTACACCAAATTTTTTTATTTCTTGCGTTACAAAATTTCCAAAAAAATCAGAACCAAGCAGACCGATAAACCTTGTTTTAACTCCAAGTTTTGATATTGCCATGGCAAAATGTGCAGCTCCACCACCGACCTCAAGTTTGGCATAATCTATTAAAACCTGAGAATCTTTTTTTGGATATTTTTCTATGGGTGAGGTAAGGATGTCAACGTTTAAATCACCCATGACAGTTATCTTACTCATTCGTTTCCCTTATTTTCTCTTTTATAAAATTAGAGTATTTTTCTACAAGTTCTTTTAGCCTTCTTTTATTTTTTGCTTCAACGCATAAATTAATTTCTGGCATGGTTTGACTTGCCCTGATCAAAACCCATTCAACTTCGTTTAATTCTATCTTTATACCATCCATAATGTTTAAAGCATTAGGAAATTCTGCTTTTATTCTCTCTATTACTTTCATTTTTTTTTCATCATTTTCTGCGTTAATGTATAACTTTTCTGTTGGGTTTAATTTAATCCTATCAACAAAGTAAGAAAGCTTTTTTTTGCTTTCTTGTAATATTTGTACCATAAGTAAAGTAGCAAGTATTCCGTCAGAGAAAGGATAGAACTCGTTAAAGTAGAAGTGCGAGCTCTGTTCACCTCCGAACAAGGCTTTTTCCTCTGAACACTTCCTTTCTATAAAACCATGCCCAACCCTCCACCAAACTAATTCACCATTCATCTTTTCGATTATTCTTTTAAGTTCGCTTGCACAGTCTGCTGTAAGAACTATTTTTCCTTTTTTCTTTTTCAGAATACTTTCTACAAAGATTGCGCTTCCTATACTTCCGTTAAGCTCCCTTCCTTTATCATCGATAAAAATACTTCTATCAGCATCACCATCAAAGGCAACCCCAAACAAAGGTTTTTCCTCTTTAACTTTTTTGATAATAAGTTTTAGGTTTTCGCCTTTTGGTTCTGGTCTCTCATACCCATAAAAATCTTTGTCTGGTTTTTCGTGCAGGCTTATGACATTAATTCCAAAATCTTTAAACATAGAATTTACAAGAGTACCCGCACCACCAAAATATTCAACAACTATTTTCCCTTTCAATTTTCCGATTTTTTCGAGTAAAAAGTTTTTGTAATCTTCTATCGCATGCTCGTATTCCAAAAGGTTACCTTTTCCTTCTAAGAAGTTTTCATTTTCAACAATCTTCTCTATTTCTTTTATTTCTTCTAAGAAGCTTGTACCGTCTTTCTTAATTAATTTAAAACCGTTCCATTCTTTTGGGCTATGAGAACTTGTAATCATACACCCAAAAGTTTTATTTTTCCAGCAATAAAAGTATGCTACAGGGTTTGGAACCATTCCCAATGAAATTACGTTACAACCTGTAGAAATTAAACCAGAAGAAAATTTTTCAAATAAAGCTGGAGAAGAAGCTCTTGTGTCATAACCTACAGCCAAATTCTCTTTTCCTTTTAAAAAAGTTCCCAAAGCTTTACCTGTTTTAAACGCAATTTCGTCAGTTAAATCTTTACCGTATATTCCACGAATGTCGTAAGCTCTAAAAATCCCCATATAATTTAAGTATAAAAAGAATAAAATATTTTTAAGGTTTTTATGAAAGAAAATAAAATTCTTCCAGGTTTAGAAAATTTAATAATGGTTACTCCTGAGTTAAAAAGTTTTAAATCAAAGGTTGGAGGGTTAGGGGACGTTGCAGAAGAGCTTAGCAAAGTTTTAGCAGATTTGGGAATAAAAGTTACGGTTGTAAGTATTCTTTACAAAAAAACTAGGAAAGAAGTTGAAGAAGACGGAAAAATTGACATAAAAATTTTCGATTTGGACTATTCTGATTTACAAATAGAAGATACGGGAAAAGAGGTTGAGGTTGAAGTAGCAGGAGAAAAAGTTGTTACAAAAATAAAAAAATCAAAAATAGGAAAGGCAGATGTAATTTTTTTGGAGAACGAAAAGTATGGTGATTTGGTATACGGTGGAGATTTGCTAAAACAGGCTATTTTTATAGGAAGAGGGACTTTAGAAGCGCTAAAGATCATGGGAATAAAGCCAACTATAATCCATATGCACGATGGTTTAACAGGTTTGGTAACGTTCTTGAGAACAGATGAAAGATATTATAAAGATCCTTTCTTGAACAAAGCAAAACTAGTTTTTACTGTTCATAACGCAGGCTATGCCTATCAACAAATTTTTGATTCAAGTAGGTTTGATGAATTGGAAATAAGTAGAATTCATTGGGATGGTTTGGTTTGGGAAGGCAAGATAAACTTAACTTATGCTGGTTTGTTCCATTCCCAAAAATGCAATACTGTTAGCAAAGACTACGCAAACACTTTAAGAAGTAAAGGTGAAGGCTTGGGTCCAATGTTTAGGAAAAAGGATATAATAGGAATAATAAATGGAATTGACGTAGAATACTGGAAAATAAAAAGGGATAAAAGGGAAGCAAAGTTAGATTTGATAAGAACGATGAAAAAATATGGTGCAAACTTAGACCCAAACAAGTTCACTATAGTTATTCCAAGAAGGATAAGCTATCAAAAGGGTTGGGATGTTGTAATTAAAATCTTGAGAGAGTTAGTGAGAGATAGAGAAGAAGGTGGTTTGGGAGCTCAGTTTATAGTTCTTGGAAGAGCACATGAAAAAGACACTTTAGGACAGGAATGGGCCAGAGAACTCAAAAGAGTTGAAGAATAAGTTTGTTTTTATAAATACGTTTGACCAATATTTAGCAAAGCTCATGTACGAGGGGGGGGATTTATTACTCTATCCTTCTATTCCTGATAAAGAGCCGTGTGGTACAGGCTATATGATTGCTATGGCTAATATGACACCGACAGTAGCAACTGACACAGGGGGTATGGCAGAAATGATAAAAGAGTTTGACCCAGAAACTTTAAGAGGAAATGGTTTTAAAGTTTCAAAAAAAGAATATTCACCAGAAGCTTTCTACGCAAAAATTTCTAAGGCTGTTGAAATCTTTCTTTTTTATCCTCAAAAATGGAAAATACTTATGGAAAATTGTTTTAAGACTGACGTAAGCATGGAAAAAGTTGCAAAAAACTATGTTTATAAAATTTATAAACCAGTTCTTGAGACAGAAATTTAATTTATTAAATAAAAATAAATTTTATGAGAATTGCTATATTTTGCTGGGAATTTTATCCAAGACTTGTTGGGGGCTTAGGAACTTATGCTGTAGAAATTTCAAGAAAATTTAGAGAGATGGGGAATGAAGTAACAGTTTTTACACTTAACGACGGAAGTTTAAAAACAAAGGAAGAATGGAATGGCATAGAGGTTCACAGACCTTTAATTCTTGACGTAAGTAGCATATTTCCCTTTATAGTTACAGAAGATTTAAAAAAATGGGGAACTTCTATAAAACTTTTTTCTGATATATTCGCCTATAACTTACTTTCTGCAACAAAGTTCGTCAATTTTTGTATAAAAAAAGAAAAGAGAAAGTTTGATGTTGTGGCTATTCACGATTGGCTTTCTTCTATTACTGGATTAGCTATAAGAAAAGAGCTAGAAAAAATTCCAATAGTTTTTCACCTTCACTCAGTAGAAGAACAAAGAAGTTTAGGTGGTGGTTCAGAGGTTATTAAACATTTGGAAAGAACTATGGCAGAAAAAGCCGATAAAATAATTACTGTCTCTGACCCGATGAAAGACCTTTTAATTAAGATTAATTATCCTCAAGAAAAAATAAATGTATGTTATAATGGTTGTGACCCAAAAAAATACGACCCAAAAAAAGTGAATAATGAAAAATTAGAAAAGTTGAAAGAATTATATGGTATAAAAGACGGGGAAAAGGTAATATTTTTTATAGGAAGACTTACTTGGGTAAAGGGTGTTAAGAATCTTATAAAAGCTATGCCTTCTGTTTTAAAAGATTTTCCTGAGTCAAAACTTATAATTATTGGTAAAGGTGAAGATTATTCTGAGTTGTTGGAACTTTCAAGAAAGCTTGGAATTGAGGATAGAGTAAAAATTAGGTCAGAATGGGTCTCTGAAGAGGAAAGAATTTTACATTATGCTTTGGCTGATGTTTGTGTTTTCCCTTCGATTTCCGAACCTTTTGGAATAGTTAGTTTAGAAGCTATGAGTATGGAAAAACCTGTTGTAGTTGGAGCTGCAGGAATTAGCGGGCTAAGGCATCAAGTAATTCCATCTGGTATAAATAGAACAGGAACACATGTTAATGGTGAAGACCCAGAAGATATAGCCTGGGGTATAAAAGAGACTTTTAAAAATTTTGAAGAAGCAAAAAAATGGGGAAAAAACGGAAGAAAAAGGGTTCTAAAAGAATTTACTTGGGAAATAGCTGCTAAAAATACTTTGAAAATTTATAAAAGTCTTTTGGAATAGATGTAAAATCAATTAATGGCAGAATAGCTAAAAAGACAAGAAAAATATTTTATTTCAAAAAATAAAAATAAATTGATAGACTTGAGAAAAATAGGTATAATTTCTGGTAAAGGTGGGGTAGGAAAGACAACCTTGGTTGCTAATTTAGGTTTAGCTCTAACAGAATTTGAAAAAAACATAGCTATAGTTGATTGCAACCTAACAACATCCCACCTAGGCTTCCATTTCGGTATTTTTTACTTCCCTAAGACAATAAACAACGTTTTAAAGGGAGAAGCAAAACTAGAAGAGGCAATTTATCATCATCCTTCTGGCTTAAAAATAATTCCAGCCTCGCTTTCTTTGGATGATATAGTTGAAGTTAACATAAGCACTTTAAAATACTTTTTAAACGAGCTAAAGGATGTTGAAATACTGCTTCTTGATTCTGCCCCTGGTTTTGGAAGAGAGGCGATAAGTGTTCTAAACGCAAGTGATGAGATAATCTTTATCACAAACCCAAACTTGAGTGCTATTTCAGATATAGAAAGAGCTTATGAAATAGTCAAAGAGCTTGGTTTAATTCCTTTAGGAGTAGTGTTAAACATGGTCAAGAACGAACCTTACGAACTTACAAAGAAA
>JAWCMJ010000001.1:0-14637 GCA_039091285.1 Candidatus Aenigmatarchaeota archaeon | reverse complement strand
TGTAGAAGAGATAACAGGAATGCCAGTTATAGCCATAATACCGTTTGATAAAAACATTGAAAAGAGTCTTATGGTAGGGAAGCCGATAGTTTTAACTAGTAAATATTCTTCTTCAGCAATAGCCTTTAGAATGCTAGCTGCAGAGATTTTGGGGGAGAGGTATTCACCACCAAAAGCAAGAATTTTCTCCAAAATTTATGAATACTTTAAGTTACGCTTCTCATAAAAAACTTTTTGAATATTAACACAATAATTTAAGAATTATGGAGATAGAAATTTTAGAAGAAAAAGAGAATCCATTTTTTGAGAGGAAAGAGTTAAAGGTTAGAATAAAACATCCTCAAGCTCCTACTCCTTCAAAGCAAGAAGTAAAGAAAGAGTTAGCTTCTAAGTATTCTGTACCAGAAGAAAACGTAGTTTTAAACTATATCTTGAGTAAAAAGGGTGTGAACGAAGCAGTAGCTAAAGTAAAGGTCTATAAGGAAAAACCAAAAATAAAAGAGAAAGAAGTTAAAAAAGAAGAAAAGGAGGAAAATAAAAATGAAGCACAAACCAGTTAGACAAAGCGATTATTTTAAAGTAGAAAAAGGAAAAGTTTTAAGACAAAAAAGAACATGCCCAAAATGTGGTGATGCATGGTTAGCTTATCATGAAAACAGATACTACTGTGGAAAATGTGGTTATACAGAGCTAAAACTAAACAAGTCCTAAAGCCTCTGATATCCTTAAAAATTCTGGTCCAGTTGTAGAGCTTCCTATTAAAGCACCATTACTATTAGCAATAATACAACTACCAACAAAAGGTGAGCCAAAGTTTGCGGTTCCAACGTCAACTTTTACTTTCAAAACATCTTCTATAATTTTTATCTCTTCTTCTTTAGCATCTCTATGAATTAAGCAACCCTTGTTCGTTGCTATCCCACAAGACCCCAAGGTTTTTATTTTGGCTACGCTCAAGTATTCAGAGTTTACCCCGAGCAAATCTTCAACCTTTTTCTTATCTTTTTTTGTAAAAGTTTTGCTTAAGAGAGCTCCTTTATCATTACATAATATTAAATTACCAACTGCAGTAAACTTTGATTCAATCGTTCCAAGGTTAATCCCTAACTCTTTTTTAATTTCTCTAAGAATTTCTAGCTCTTTTTCTGCTAAAATTTTTGGTAAAACAATACCGTTGGAATTTAAGCAGCATAAAATTCCAATAAAATCAGTTTTTGCTATACTAACTGGGTAGACTTTTACTTTAAGCAAGTTTTCAATTTTCTTTATTATGTTTTCCTGAACCAAAAAGCTCAAAAAACAGAACTTATCGCAAGCCTTTCCGTACATCCCAACGTTATGGTCTCCAAAAAAATTTATTTGAAGTATTTTCATTCAACTCATCAATTCTACTTTTGAAGTATTTTCATCCAATTTGGTTATTTTGACTCTTATTTTACTTAAACACTTTTCTTTATTTTTCCAAAATTTCTGGTTTAAAGAGTTATCTATTTTTATTTTTTCTGTTTTACAAATCTTCTTGATTTTTTCTTTCAATATTCTTAAGGCTACTTTACTTCTTTTCCATTTAGGAGCTTTTATCAAGTCTTTCCTTATGTTGAGAGTTACTATTTTTTCTTCCATCTTAAACCCTTATTCTAGTTCTTCTCCATCTCTTAACTTTATTCACTTCTATCCTTCTTGTCCTTGCTCTCTTAAGCCCAAATTTTCTTATGTCAGCCCACCTTGGTGCTGTTTTTATTTTTCTTATTTTGCCCAGCTTTAACTTTTTTGAAATACTTTTTATAGCCATTTTCACCCCAGCATTTTTCTTATCTCTTTACTTTTTTCTATAGCGATATCTATCATTCTCATAACATCCTCAAACTCAACCTCTTTAAGTTGTTTTTGCAAGGAGCAAATTTTATCATCATCTCTAACAGAAACGCTAAGTTTCGAGTCTAGAATTTTTTCTTCTTCTACTGTTGGGTCTAAAAGGAATTTGTTTCTAACCTTGCAGACAGTTATGTTTATTGGCTTGAAAACAACTGGCAATTTTTTTTCAAATTCCCCTCTAATTATTTTTTCTCCTTCAATTTTTGGTATCCTTGTGTTAAGCAAAGCAGCTACAGATGCCAAAGCAGAAGCATCCAAAAGGTTTCCCTTATCGTTTATTATATGAATATCTATAAAAACACACCAAACCCTTTCCCCAGGAGTTATGCAAAGTTTATCCAATTCTATACACTTAGATTCTCTTATTCCCCTATCAACAACTCTTGCCAACTCTATGGCATCTTCTCCAGGCGGTCCTGTGTCAAACTCTGGTGAGGCTAGAGGAGTAAACTCTGCGTTTACAACAAGCGTACCTTCTTCAGGTGTGTCAGGAAAGGGTGTACCAAAATCCATTTTAACTCCTACAATAACTTCTGTATCCCCAAATTTTACTCTTGTAGAGCCTTCTGCTTTTTTTATTATCCCTTGCTCTATCTCTATTTTTCTGAACTCATCAAACTTCCTTCCGTCAATTCTTTTTCCTTTTTCTATGACTTCTAAAGCATACTTTTCTTCTATCATTCAACTCTCCTGTATTTTTCTTTTAAAACATCTTTTTGTATCTCGTATATTTTCTTACAAGCATTTCTTGCAAGCTCTAACAGCTTTGAAATTTCTTCTTTAGTTAAATTCCCATCCATTTGTAAAAGTGTGACTTTGTTTTTTGTTGGCATCGTAGCAAAAGCTAAATCAGCCTCAGAGTTTTTATCTTCATCTCCGTTTAAATCCAGTATTAATGTTCCGTTAATTTTTCCAACAGAGCATGCGGCAATTAAATCCTTCATAGGAATACCAGCACTAGCTAAAGCTAAGGAAGCAGCGTTTATAGCTGTTACTCTTGTTGAACCGTCAGCTTGTAGTATTTCAACAAATATATCTATGGTTGCTCTTGGAAAATCTTCAACAAAAATTACAGGTTCCAAAGCAAGTCTTATAACCTTTGTCAATTCTATGCTTCTTCTATCAGGTCCGGGGGACTTTCTATCATCAACAGAAAAAGGAGCCATGTTGTACCTACACCTAACAACACAAGTTTCAGATTCTTGTAAATGTTTGGGGAAAAGAGCTCTTGGCCCATAAACTGAGGCTATGGCTATGGTATTCCCAAACTTAACAAAAGCAGAACCATCTGCTCTACTAACCACACCAACTTTCATCTCTATTGGTCTTAATTCTTCTGGACTTCTTCCGTCAATTCTTTTACCTTCATTTATTAATCTCTTTTCCATTCTATTCCCCCAACATTTTTTCAATTTTTTCTGTAAGTCCAATTATGTGCGACTCTTTTTCTATCGTTAGAATTGCTTCTATAGCTTTATCTTTTCTTTCTCCTCTTAACCATATAATACCATTCTGCCCAACTATTATTTCACATCCTGTATTTTTTTTAATCAAGTTTATCATACTTCCTCCTTTACCAATTATTCTTGGTACTTTTGTCGGTGTAACCTTAATAATTATTCCTTCTCTTAATTTTTTACACCCAAAGTCCCTCATAGAAACTTGGACTATCTTGTTTTTTGTAACTTTTGAAATCTTACAATAGATTATATCGTTGATATCATAAAACCTACTTATATCTGTCCTAGATATATCAACAAATTCTTCAACGCCTTCAGCAAGAGGAAGAAAAGCTGTATAAGGTGAGTTTATGTTTACACCCCAACCAGATACTTCAACCTCAGATATAATCCCAATAACTTTTTGTCCTACTTGTGGGATATAAGTTCCAGCTAAAGGAACAACAGATACTTCATTTTCATCTATTTTTGGAATTCCCAAGACTTTTGAATAAACTTTATTTTCCTCTAGATAAACACCTCTCCCTATTTTTCTTCCATTTCTTTCAGTCAAGAGCTCTCCAGGTAAAACAACTTCTAAAAAATTTTTCTCTTTCATACATCTTCCCTCTTCATTATCTTTGATTCAAAATTACCATGAGTTAAAGATGAAATTTTTTGAAATATTTCATCTTGTACCCCTGCTAAAATTTCAACAGTTAACTCTAAACTTCCATCATTAAGCCATTTCTCACTTTTTATTTCAGTGGACCTTTTTATCATTGAAAAGACTTTTGTCGAGTATTGAGGTGGAATTTTAAAGTTTAGAGTTATCTTTTGAAATTTTATTGGAAGCAAACTTTTTATTTCTTTCAAGACTTTATCAACTTGAAGCTCAGCATCTATAAACGGATCTATACTTACCCCAACCTTTTCGATGGCATTTAAAATTCTTTGTGGTGGATGAGGAGTATTTGTTTGAGGGTTTATTCCCCTTTTTGCTATTATGTTTGCTATCTGATTTTTTTTCTGCTCTACCATTTTTCTCCTTTGCTCGGTTGTCAGCTGTAGCTCACCTTCTTTTATTATTCTTTCTGCAACCTTGAAAATATCAGTAGTTCCAAAAAACTTTTGTAGTTCATTCTCTGGAACGCATTCTGTACTTCTTACATCTCTGTATATTGCCGGATAGGCCAGAATTTCGTCCATGTTAATCTTTATGCCTTTTTTAAGATCTAAGGCTTTATACGGGTCTACCAAAATCTCAAACTTTCTTCCCGAAATAAATAGTCTTGAGACTACAGCCTTATCGATGCTTACGCTCAAAGAATCACTTTAAAATCTTTTTTATTTCTTCTTCACTCAACTTTTTAAATCTTTCACCTTTTTTAATTATCGCTATGTCTATAGCATTTTCTCTTTTTTCTTTTTCTGTTTTGTTGAATATGTCTATGGTTAAGTTGATAGCATCCTTTTCACTTAAATCTGCTTTCCATTTTTGTTTTAATATCTTGTTTGCTATTAACCCTCCTCTTCCTATGCCATAAGCATGCCATTCGTAAAGCATTCCTGAAGGGTCTGATTCTATTAGATGCAAGCCAGTTTTGTCAACTCCTCCTATTAAGAAAGAAACCCCAAAAGGTCTTAACCCAGCATACAGAGTTGAGAGTTGCATTCTATCCCCAATAACCTTTGCTAAACTCCAGACATCTATAGGCTCGTTATAGGTAATGGTGTGTACTTGAGCTTTTATCCTTGCTTGATTTGAAAGAATCCTTGCATCAGCAAGTAGGCCAGAAGCTACTACTCCTATATGTTCATCTATTTTAAATATTTTCTCTATAGATTGAGAAACCATTAGACTTGCTGTTGGTTTTATAGTTGCTAGTAAAACACCATCCTTAAAGACAATCCCTAGACAAGTTGCTCCTCTCTTTACTGCTTCTTTTGCATACTCCACTTGAAACAATCTTCCGTCAGGCGAGATTCCGTGTTAGTTAGCAAAAACTAACTAACTATACGGCTATAGTTCTGTCATAACCCATATACTCCGGTAATATTTCAACCAATCCATCAACCTCCTTGTAAAATTCTTTAATTTACTTATACTTTAGTTATTTTAACTTTAATCCTTTTATAGTTCCAGAGACTTTTAAAACCTTTGGTACTACTCTTGTATCACCTAAACGAGAAATCAAGCTTAAGCAAACAATAGCATTTAAGACAGATTTGCTATTACTTCTTATAACTCCTACTTGTTTTTTTTCATCGTACAAATTTTTAATTAGCCACAAACCCATTCCTGAAACTCCGTAATCACCAAAAAATTCCAAAGCAGAACTCCAAACAGCATTTTCCAAGTCAGAATAGATTATAGGTTCTTCTGAAATTACTTGAAAGGCTATATACCTCTCTTTTTCTCTCAAAGTCGGAGGCAAAATCTTTAATTTTTTCTCCATCTCACCCCCAATATATTTTTTACTCTTTGCTTGTTCTTTTTTGATTAACTTAATCTTTTATCACCTTTACTCCAGAAATTATCCAATTTTCACTTTTTCTTTCACTTATTCTTTTGATTATTTCTTGAGGTGTTTTTGATATAGCTTCTTTTGCTTCTTTTAAATCCAAACCAAGCTGGCATCCTAAGGAGATTAAAGAATAAGGGTCTCTCATTTCAAAATGGTTTATTGCTCCAGAGCAAATAATCAAAGGAGCTTTATACTTTTTTGCAAGCTCAACGTTTTGCTTGATGTTTTTTAATACAAAACATCTTGTCTTTTTTGTAGTGAACATAACTTCTCTAAAGTTTATCTCTATGGCAGTTAAATTTTCTGCTGCTAGTTTTGCTAAAACATGATTTAATCCAGAATCTTGTCTATCAAGCTCAGGGTGTGTTAAAATATCAACCTCAGGAGTTTTACAAGCTTCTCTATTAAGCTCCAAACTCCCACCCCTTACAAGTAAAACATCGAACTCCTTCCTTCTTTTTACTAAATATTTTAGCTCTCTTGTGTTTCTTGCTTCAAAGCCAAGAAAAATTTCTATCCCAAATTCTTTTTTTACTCTTCCTATTTCAGCTTTTAATATTTCTTCTTCTTTTTTACCTAAAGGGTAAGTTGTGAAGCAAAAGCCCCTATAACCCAAAATTTTGGCTATTCTAGCAATTTCTTCTAGTTTAGATTCTCCACCAGATAAGATGGAATGTACATGAAAATCAAAAAAATCCATTTTTCCCACTTTTAAAAGTTATTTTTTCAAATTAATTACTTTAGTCCTCTTGACTTTTTTCCAGCAAAAGTGAGTCCTCTTAACACTCTTTTTCTGTTAGCAGACAAGCAAACCCAGTTAATTTTTGGGTCAGACTTTATGTTTGGATGGTTTGGGTCTACCAAAATTACTTCAAAATACTTATGAGTTCCGTCTTCAGCCAAATAGTAGGAGTTTAGTACTTCCAAGTTTGGAAATTTTCTTTGAGCTTTTTCTTCTGCTATTTGTCTTAAAGATTTTTTTGGGGTGAATTTAATTAAACCTGCTTTACTTGGCTTTCTCCCTCTTCTTCCGTACAATTTTCTCCTTCTTCCTCCCTTTTTAACTTTAGCTCTTGCTAAAACAAAACCCTTTTTTGCTTTATAACCTAAAGCCCTTGCTCTATCTAGTCTAGTAGGTCTTTCTATTCTTTCTACTGTATGTTGTTTCCTCCATTCTATAAGTTTCATTTTTATAATTTCCTCTAGACTTTTTGATTTCCAACCTTCTCTAATTTTTTGGTAAAAGGATTTTACCATTTAAAAACCTTTTATACTTAAGATTTAAATACTCTTTTATATTAAAATCTTTAAAGGTGATACTTTGAGTCCAATACTAAAAATATTGTTTGGTATGGTATTAATAGCAATAAGCATTTATTACATAATAGAAGGAATTCCAGGTTATTTTGAGCCCGGCTTACCAGCACTTTTAACAGTGATAAAAGGAATAGTTCCTCTAGGAGTTTTACTTTTAGGAATTTTTATAGTTTGGCTTGAATGGGACGAGCTCAGAATAGAAAAGGAGCTTAAGGCAGAAGAAGAAAAAATAGCAAGAAAAAGGGGTAAGAAATAGTCTCCTAACTTCTTTTAATTTTTTTTAACTTTAAAAAGGTAAAAGTATGGGAGTTCAACTTTCTGGAATACTTCCAAGTAAAGAGTTAGAGCTTCAGCACCTTTCAGGAAAAAAAGTAGCAATAGATGCCTACAACACACTTTATCAATTCTTATCCATAATAAGAGATAGAATGACAGGCGAACCTTTAAGAGACAGTAAAGGAAGGATTACTTCTCATCTTTCTGGTTTGTTTTACAGAACTTCAAACTTAATAGAGGCAGGAATAAAACCAGTTTTTGTTTTTGACGGTAAACCTCCAGAATTTAAGAAAAAAACAATAGAAGAAAGGGAAAAAGCTAAAGAAGAGGCAAGAAAAAAATGGGAAGAGGCTCTGGAAAGAGGTGAAAAAGCAATTACTTATGCTCAAGCTACATCAGTCTTGAAGGAAGAAATGGTAGAAAGTTCTAAAAAAATTTTAGATTATATGGGAATTCCTTGGGTTCAGGCTTTAAGTGAAGGTGAAGCTCAATGTGCTTATATGTGTAAAAATGGCTTTGTAGATTTTGCAGGTTCCCAAGACTTTGACAGTTTGCTTTTTGGTTCTCCTAAATTAGTCAGGAATTTATCGATAACTGGAAAGAGAAAACTTCCAAGAAAAGAAGTTTACATAGAAATTAAACCAGAAGTGATAGAACTTGAAGAAGCACTCTCAACTTTAGGGGTTAACCAAAAACAACTTATAATAATAGGAATTCTTGTTGGTACAGACTATGCTCCTGGCGTAGAGAAAGTTGGTCCAAAAACTGCTTTGAAATTAGTAAAAAAGTATAAAACTTTGGAAAAAGTTTTGGAGAACGTGAAATGGGAAGCTGAAGTTGAAGCAGAAGAAATTTTTAACTTTTTCCTCAAACCACCTGTTACAGATAACTATAAAATTGAGTGGAAAGAGCCGAATAGAGAAAAAATCCTAGAGTTTATGGTGGAAGAGCATGATTTTTCTAAAGAAAGAGTGGAAAAAGTAGTTGATAAATTAGAGCAAGCGTTTACTGCAGGAAGACAAACGAGCTTAAAAGGTTGGTTTAAATAAAAATTTGTAAAATTTCTTTCCTTCCTTGCTTAACAACCATTTATTACCCTTATAACACACCAAACCTTTTTCTTTCAACTTCCTTAATTTACTAATTAATTTTTCATCTCCTAATTCTTTTTTTATATCTTTGAATTTCCTTCCGTAATCCTTATACCTCATCAAGTATTTTAATTATTAACATATGGATTATTTTCTGGTATTAATTCTAAGTCAGTATTAATTTTTTCGGATAACTCTTGGAATTCTAAGAAAAAACAGTCAGTTTTCTTGTAAAGCCTTTTACTATACTCTCTCCTATACTTCCTAATCCTTTACTTTACCTCAGGGTTCTTATAATACTTCCTAATCCTTTCCTTTGCTTTTGGTCTCTGATAATATACAGTTGAAGCTGGAATGCCAACCTTCCACTTATTTCAAAGTAAGAAATACCGTCTTCATGCAATTTTCTTATTTCTTCTATTTGTTCTTGTGTAACTTTTCTTACCATCAAAAATTTTTTGAACAAAAAATTTAAAAACTTTAATTTAATTAAGAATAGACAAAAATTTTTCTCAACCCCTACTAAACTTTTTTAATCTGTTTAATCATATTTGGAATATGAATGTAGAAAAAATTATAACAATAGCAAAAAGAAGAGGGTTTATTTTCCCTAGTTCAGAAATTTATAGTGGACTATCTGGGTTTTACGATTACGGACCATTGGGAGTTTTGTTGAAAAGAAAAATAGAAAATTTTTGGCGCGAGTTCTTTGTTAAGCAGAACAACATTTATGAAGTAGAGACCTGTACTATTATGCCTGAGCAGGTTTGGAAAGCCTCAGGCCATTTAAAAGATTTTATAGACCCCTTAACTCAATGTGAGGGATGCAAATCAACTTTTAGGGCAGATGAGCTAATAAAAGATTTGACAGGAAAAAAAGTAGAAGGGGAAAAACCAGAAAAGCTCACAGAAATAATAAAAAAGGAAAAGTTAAAATGCCCAAAGTGTAAAGGCAATTTAACTGATGTTAAAATTTTCAACTTGATGCTATCAACCCAAGTTGGGCCAGTAAAAGGAAGTATGGCTTACTTAAGACCAGAAACTGCTCAAGGAATTTTTGTAAATTTTAAAAATATTTTTAACTCAACAAGAGCAAAACTTCCTTTTGGTGTAGCTCAAGTAGGAACTTCTTATAGGAACGAGATTTCCCCAAGGCAATTTCTTTTAAGAATGAGAGAGTTTAGACAGATGGAAATAGAATACTTTTTCAACCCAGAAAAAGCTAATCAATTTGAGAAATTTGAAGAGGTAGCAAAAACAAAAATAAGAATTTTGACAAGAGAACAACAGAAAAAAGGAGGAAGCAGTAAATCAAAAAATCTTACCTAACAAAATTATAGCCTATTTTCTAGCAAAAGAATTCTTATGGTATAAAAAACTTGGAATTCCTTCGCAATCATTAAGGTTTAGACATATGCTTCCTGAAGAGACCCCCCATTATTCAAAAGGAAATTTTGATTTAGAAATAGAGTTTGATTTCGGCTTTAAGGAAGTTGTTGGTAATGCTTACAGGGGAGATTATGATTTAAGCTCGCATGCAAAACTTTCAGGAGAGGATTTTTCTATAGTAGAAGATGGTAATAAAGTTATTCCTCATGTGGTTGAGCCTAGTTTTGGAATAGACAGAACTATTCATGCCGTTTTGCTACATTGTTTCGTTGAGGATAAAAAAAGAGGTTGGGATTGGTTTAGGTTTCCACCAAGAATTGCTCCTTATAGCGTAGCAGTTTTTCCTTTAGTGAGCAAGGATAGCTTGCCGGAAAAAGCCAAAGAGGTCTTTACTCAGCTTAAAAATTGTTTTGATGTATTTTATGATGAATCTGGAAGCATAGGTAAAAGGTACGCAAGATCAGACGAAATAGGAATTCCTTTTGCCATTACGATAGATTATCAAACTTTAAAAGACAATACTGTTACTATTCGTTCAAGGGATACAACAGAACAAGTTAGAACAAAGATAGAAGATTTAGCAAGCGTTATTTGGAAGTTGGTTTATGAAGAAAAAGATTTAAAGAATTAAACAGCCTTTCCCCTAAAAACTCTTGCAAAGTCTGGGGTTATTATCAAGAAGTCTTCATCAACACCAACCATATCTCCGTTCATAGCTAGGCAAGTTTTCTTTAGCCTCTCAACGCACCTTTTAAGTTCATTTATATCCTTATTTCTCAAATCTTTAATCTTTAGGAAAACAACATTACCTTCTCTTAAAAGTTGTTGAACTCTTTCTGTGTCAACAAAACCATTTAAATTCTCAACTTTTACACTAATCTTCTTTTCCTCTTTAGCCAAGGCACTGTCAATCTCTAAAAATTCTTCTCCTTTTTCTTCTTTTGTTGGTCTAATTTTTTGAATAATGTCTTTTAAGCTCATACTAATAAATTGTTTTTTAAAAACTTAAATATTTAGCTTAAGTTTCTTCTTATTTCTTCTAGCAAACTGACAACATTCCATATTTGAGTTCTTGTGTACATCGGCATGTTTGGGTCATTAATTATTTCATCCAAGATGTTTATAGCAGTACTTATTTTAACTTCTGGAGCATCGTTACTATTCAAAGCGTTCTTAGAGTCTTCTGCAGCCTTTCTTATGTTTTTTGGAACAGTTTTATCGTTTATTATTTTATCCAATAACTTTATTACTTGTTCCATATCCTTCATAAAATCACTTAAAAACATTTTTTAATTTATTTTGTAATTCTTTCAGTTTATCTTTTATTTTTTCTTCGCTTTTTTCTAAACTTTTAATCCTTATTTCCAGATCATCTTTTGTTTCGTTTAACTCTTTTTTCAAATCTTCAACACTCTTTAAGACCATTATTTGCCCAGATATTTTATAGGCGTTTTTTTCTTTTGTTTGGTTCAACTCTTCCAATGCTTTTTCTATTTCCATACTTTGAAGCTTCATACTTTCTTTTTGAATTAAAACACTTTGTAATTGTTGTTGATAAGATTGAAATTGTGCTAATAAATTCTTTGTTTCTTCTGTCATTTCCATAAAACCACCAATAAATTTTTTTATAAATAATATTATCTTGCTCTTACTCTTTTTATAACTTCTGGTCTAATTTTCACAAAAATTCTATAACCACAATAAGGGCAACGAATTTTTTCATCAAATTTTGTGACTATTCTTTTACATTTTACACACTTGTACAAAACTATTCCTCCTTTTTAACAATTTCAATTTTTGGATAATAAGCTGGACCTGCAAATTTTACTCCACACTTCTTACATTTCCATATACCAGCTGCTACTCTTTTCACGTAAGGTAAATTGCACTTTGGGCAAACATGCCTTTTCTTTTGAATTTTTTCTATTTCTCCTAACTTAAGCCTTATTCTCTTTCCATACTTTGGACCGAACCTTCCTGTAGTTCCTACTTCTTTTTTTCTCCCCATATTCTCACTTTATTATTTTAAATTCTTTTTTTGAAATTAAGCTTTCAAGTATTAGTTTGAGTTCCTCATCAGATATTTCCCTTTTAATTTTATTTTGTTGATAAAGTTGAATCAAATAAAGCTCGAGTTGGTTAGCAGTCTCTGGCTTAACCAACTTAATTCTTCCCAATCTTTCAAAAGCATTTTTTGATAAAATTTTCTTTAAAATCATTTTTTTAATTTCTTCTAGTTGTTTGTCTTCTGTTTCATTCATTCTTGCTCACCTTAAAAGCAATGTTGTCCAAAAGTTTTTGTCCTTTTGGTGTGATTTTCCTCCCTTTTTTATCCTTTTGAACTAACCCAGCCTTCTCTAACTGTTGCAAAATTTTCCTTATGATATTTCCAGAAGCTTTTCTAAAATGTGCAGGTTTATGTCCTCTTCTTTTTCTTCCCCCATAATATGTTCTTAACCTTTCTATACCTACCGGCCCGTTCAAATAAATTCTTCTTAGTATCGAGGCTGCTCTTATATACCAAAAGTCTTCTTGTTCAGGAGGTCTTTCTTTATGGGAGCCGGACTTGACAAATCTACTCCAATGAAAAGGTGTGATTTCTTCAAAATTTTTGAGTTCTTCTTTAACTCTTTCTACAAGCTTTTGAGCATCAACTTCTCTTGCTGTAACCATACATATCCTTTAATGCTACAATACTTAAATAATTTTTTATGTGTAAGGATATCTGTATATCTTTTTACAATTCAAACATTTAACTTCTACAACTTTTTTCTCGCTTTTAATCCTTACTTGAGAAGAGTATCCTGGAACAAGTAAAGAATTGCATTTTTTGCAGAATTTCCTCTTTAACTCTTTAGGAAGTCTTATGTTATACCTTAAGCCAATTTTTCTTGCTAATTCTATATAACGTTTGCTTCTTTCAGGATGTTTTTTGAATTCTTTTTCCGCCAGTTTAAAAAGAATTTCTATTCTTTCTTTTGCGATTTTTTGTTGCCATTTTGGTTTTCCTGCTCTTATTCTCATAAATGAAATTAAAAAAAAAGAATAAATTTAAACAATATGTTAAGACAACAACCATTTAAGTTCAAATGTTGTTTGGATTAGAATCTATTGTTGCATGGGGACGCTGGGATTTGAACCCAGGTTTCTTCGTGTAAATACACTCTGAGCCTCCCAAGGGCCCGATCCTAGACCAAGCTAGACGACGTCCCCTCATCAGTTATTCTGTGCTTTATATAATTTTCTATTCTAAATTTTTTATAAATCTATTCCTTCATAAAGAGTTATCTAGATTTCAAATAAATTTTTAATTTATGGGAAGACGGGGATTTGAACCCCGGTTATGCCGCTTTCGTGCCGGCACCCCAAGCCGGATGCCTAGACCAAACTAGCAGACCTTCCCAACCAAACATTATTTGATTACAAATTAAAAAATAAATTATGGTTTATGAAACCGTTGTTGGGAGATTAAAAGAAGATATAGAAAAATTCGGAAGCAAATGTTCAGGCTATTTAGGTAAGCATATTGTTGGAACAGGTGAGGAAGCCCATCTAACAACAAAAGTTTTTATAGATTTGCTTCGTAGTCATGTGATTTTGATTTCAGGAAAAAGGGGAACCGGAAAAAGCTATGTTGCAGGAGTAATAGCAGAAGAAATAGCCTTGCTTTCAGAAGAATTCAGAAAAAATTTAGCTGTCATTATGATTGATACTATGGGAATTTTTTGGAGCTTAAAAATACCTAACGAGCAGCAAAAATCTTTGCTTAAAGAATGGAACTTAGAACCAAAGGGTTTTGAGAATGTAAAAGTTTTTGTTCCTTATTCTCAACTGGAAGATTTTAAAAAAGCAGGGATTCCTGTTGACGAAGGAATTTCTATTTTGCCTTATGAATTTTCAGCAGAAGAATGGAGGCTTGCTTTTAACTTAAAAAGAACAGAGCCTGCAGGAGTTGCTTTAGAAAAAGTTGTGAACCAGCTTTTAGAATCTAGACAAAAATTTTCTATAGATGATATAATAACAAAAATTAGAGACGATAAAGAAATCTCTCAAGAAGTAAAAAGTGCTTTAGAAAACATGCTAACCGTAGCTAAGCAATGGGGGGTTTTTGGAGAAAAAGGAATTAATATTGATAATATCGTCAAACCAGAACAAATCTCTGTTGTTGATGTATCTAGGCTGAGAGTAACAGAAGCTTGGAGTATTAGAAACTTTATCGTTGCGGTAATAGCAAGAAAAGTTTACGAATATCGTTTAATAGGAAGAAAAGAAGAAGAAATAGCAAAGCTTGAAGGAAAGAAGCTTGAAAAAAGATATCCGATGATTTGGCTTATAGTTGACGAGGCTCATAATTTCTGTCCTTCAGACCTTGAAACAGTTTCTTCTCAACCTTTTCTGACAATAGCAAAACAAGGAAGAGAGCCAGGAGTGAGTTTAGTAGTAATAACACAAATGCCAAATAAAATTCATCAAGATATTTTAAGTCAATGTGACTTAGTAATTTCCCATCGTTTAACTTCGAAAGATGATTTGCAAGCTTTGCATGCAGTTTATCAAACTTACATGGCTGAGGAAATAGAGAAAATGATTAATAGGCTTCCAAGATGGCCTGGATCAGCTCTAATTCTTGATGATAACTTGGAAAAAATTTTTACTGTTAACATTCGTCCTAGGCTATCGTGGCATGCAGGAGGAACGGCTGCTGTCATTTAATTATCAATT